>NZ_JAQSEA010000236.1 GCF_029946185.1 Prosthecobacter sp. | reverse complement strand
AGCAGGCGTGACGACAGGCGGCGCGGCTGGCGGCCAGGCCTGCCATGCGCCGATCAAAACAGCGGACAGGGCCAGATTCATGGCGAGCGAGGCAAGCAGCGGGAGAGGGCGTTTCATGGCTGAAATGAAAAAACTGGTGCTGACGACAGACGCCAGCACCAGTTGGGGTTTTTAAGTTAACAAGGGGGGTGTCACAGCATTAGGGACCGACAATAGCACCGTCAAACTGACGGAAGACCTGCATTTGCGAGTCACGCAGGCCGCTCGTTCCGAGAACAGCGGGGTTATCGAGTTGGGTATCGACACCATTTTTGAAGGTCAGCAGGTCGCCGGTGGCTGCACCGTTGGTGTAGAGGTGCAGGTAGCCCCACATGGTGTACTGGCCGTTGTAGATTAGATTCGGATTGGAACCATCATACAGCACGCCATCATACTTGAGGCGCACGCCGCCATTGGTGACTGCGGTGTCGGCATCACTGACGCCCAGACAGGAAACGAGGGTCAATGACAGACCGGAGCCAAGACTATTGTTATTTTCGTCGAAGAGCTCTACCCCGGAGGTGGCGCTCATCCCGAGGATGGTACGGATGAAACTACCACTGCTGTAGCCGCCATTGCCGGCAAGGTCTGAGCCTTCACCGTCGCCGATGGTCCAGACCTGGCCTGAGGTGACGGTGCCGGAGCCGGTGGAGCCGGAGGTGACGAATTTCCATTGCTTTACCGGTGTGAAGACACCGTACTTGGTTTCTGCCAGCATGGTGCCGCGCGTGCCAGAGCCGTTGTCGCGTCCGATCTGTAGTACATAGTCAGTGTCCGCCGGGTTGCCGGTGAGTAGGCTCTTGGGCTGGAGACCCAGAGTCAACAACGCACGGGCCTGTTGAGCGGTGATGTTGTCAATCCCGGTGGTCAGGCGGTTAGCCACCCATGAGAAGGGAATGATAGCGACGACTGTGTCCGTCAGCGCTGGGCTGGTAATGGTAGTAGAGGACTGGAACACGTCCGAAAACGCGATCTGGGCCACCGCGTTCTCAGTGGCCGTCTGAGTGACAGCGGCATTGGCATAGCCATTGCTGACTGGAAGTTTGGAAGTGGGGATGAAGGAGATGCTGGCACCGCTGGCCACATCACTGATGCCGGTCGCAGAACCGGTCCAGTGGCAGTACACCGTGCTAATGCCGCCGATACCGCTGAGCGTGCCCTGAATGGTGGTGTAGTCAGCACCCTCATAACCAGATTGGTCTGCGGTGGTGGCCGCGAGATTGATCTTTCCATGCGCGAATTTGCAGTTTGCCGCACCGCCCATGAGGGCGACGATGGACTTGTGAACACCACTACGGAAGGCAGTGGAGCCGGTGAGGCGGATAGTGGCGGCAGAGGCCTGCTGCGCAAAGGAAAGGACGGCCAGCAAGGCCATGATTTTCAAAGTGGATTTCATAAATGGGATAGTAGAAGTGTGTTGGGGATGGGATTGAATGGAATGAGTTTACAGTTTGGCTTTGGCCGGACGACGACGGCGCAGGAACACACCGCACAGGCCGCAGGCGGCGAGGAGGGCGCGGCTAGGTTCCGGCACTGCTGCCTGGTTGAAGCTGACCACACCGGCGCTGCTGATGGCGAAGGTGCCTTCGTAAGAGCCGAGTCCGACGGTTCCAGTCGGGCTGGCATTCGTGGTGGTGTTCAGGATGCGGTAGAGGTCGAGGCCTGTGGCATCAATGCCATTGGCAGAACTGGCCTCAATGGAACTGCCATACTGGAAGTTGTTGTTAGCGATGAGGCTGGACCAAGTGTTGCCAGTGGTGGAGTCGATCGCCACATAGCCTAGGGAGTCACCATTGTTCGTGGTGCCGTAGGTGCTGTTCAAACTAGCAATCGCGGTAGCAATACTGCCACGGGAGGTGGTGCCCGACACGCTGGGTGCAGAGGACTGCTGTGTGCCCAAGTCGTAGGTGGTCTGAGCGATGGTGAAATAGCTGGTGGCTTTGGGATCGCCATCGATTGATTGAAAGCCGAGAGTCGAACTGTCTCTCACCGCCACTGCGCCCCAGGACAAATCTGAGCGGGTATCCCAGCCAGTTCCATAAGTGGTGGTGAGAATGGCGTTCAGGTCGATGATAGAGGCGATGCTCCCGGTGGCGTCACGGAAAACGGTGTCCGCCTGACCAAGGTCAACAATCAGGTTGGTTGAAGCGCCCGTACCGCCGGTGGCACGAAAGCCGAGGAGAAGGTCTCCTGCGACGAAAGTTCCGGCCCGGGCGGGAAGCGCCGCGACCGAAATCCCAGCCACGACGAGCATGGTGAGAAGGTGTTTGGATTTGATCTGCATGATGTGTGGTTTTGTGGGTTGATGCCGTGTGAGCCAATCCAGGATGGTTTGACTCAACGGCTGTAGCCGACGTGCCAGCACTAGCCAGATGGGCATGCTGCTGCCACCTGTGTCGGGTTACGATTTGGTCACTCCCACACAGGCCGCTACATGCAGCCTCCAGTCAGTGATGAAACTACGGGGTCGGCTCAAAGGGCGGCAGCCAGAACACCTGCCGACGCGGTGCGTCCATGCCCTGGGCCAGGACTAGCTCCAGCAGAGGAGGGTGGGCGTTGCTCATCTGGACAGTAGGTGCGGCTGAGGTCTGCTCTTGCCACATGCCTGTCCATTGCTTGCTGGTGGGATCAAATACCCGCCATTCACAGAGAGTGAGATCCTCCAGCAGGGACACACGGCAGGCACGGTCTTCATGCTGGGGTTGATGGCAGATCAGCACCAGCCGTAAGCTGCCCCCGGCGGCGATCTCGGTCTGCATGGTGACGATCCATCCCTGACTACCATCAAAGGGGGAGCGCACGTTCTGGAGTTCCACAGAAGTCAGATACTGGCCGTTTTCTTGTGTGGTGCGCACATTGAGCGCGGCATTGGCCGGAACTTCGGCCAGCAGCCGCTCACAAAAGTTGATGAGCGCGTGTTGCCGCGCCTCCCTGCGCTCATGCCGCTGGATGTCATCGGCCAATGTGAGCGTGCCCTGAGTGATGCTGTACACTGCAGATAGCAGCAGGGCGACGATGAACAGCACGATCACGACTTCGAGCAGAGTGAATGCCTGTGCCTGCTGTTGCCGGTGAGAACGGGTGATCACAGCTCAAGTACCGGTGGGTTTGAACAACGGCAGGTAGATCCAGGTGCTGGCCGCGGCCTGTTGCCGCGTACGGCCTTCCATCCACTCAGCCATGACCTGCACATCGAACAAATTGGACAAACGCTGGCCCTCACGGTTGTCGAGGTTCAATGGACGTCGGCGGATGGTGTAGCTGACCTCGTCTTCACGAATGATGGTTTCGGCATTCACTGCGGGGGACCGCGTGTGTTCTATCAGAAGCGAGCGCAGTCGCTCCTGCACGGCGGCTTCGTGACGGCGCATGATGGTCGTGTCGCCCATCTGATGGACCGCCTCCACCAGTGCGACGATGGCGATGCTGAAGATGAGCAGCGCCAGCAGCGTTTCGAGCAGCGTGAACGCCTGCGTCTTCACAGTTTTTCCTCCGTGTCGGCAAGCATGCCGGTGAGCGGATCGAGCGTGGCGCGAACCGAGCCGGCGCTGCTTTGAAAGTGCATGATCAAAGGCTCGCACAAACCACCCGGTCGTAGCAGTACGCGCTGTCCGGCGGCCGGCACGAATGTGTCCTGCCCCATCCGGCAAAGCGTGAGCCGGGTGTCGGCAGGGATTGCCGTTGCGTTGCCGTTCAAGACCACGGCCTGATCATTGAAGACAACCGTCTGCACCTGCGCGGTGGACGCCGCTTGGCGCATGCCCTGCATGAACACACGTTCGACCGCGAGCGAAACTTTGGTGAGCGCATGTTCTTCGCTGACTCGCTGCACACCAGCCGCGCCGATGGCAATGATCAGCGCCGCGATGGCGAGCACCACGATCATCTCCAGCAGCGTGAAACCAGCGCGTTGTTTCATCGGGTCATGTTGTTACCAGTTGCCGATGTCATCCTCGGTGCCTTCGAGGCCGTCGGGTCCGAAGGAAAACACGTCATAGCCGCCCGCGTTGTGCTTGCCGGGATTGTGGAAGGCGAATTTGCGGCCCCAAGGATCAACCAGCGCATCCGGTTTGAGAAGCTGAGTCCAACGGCGTGGTCGTGGCTCGGTGCCCGGACGTGTGACCAGCGCTTCAAGGCCCTGTTCCTGCGTGGGGTATACGAGATTATTGATCTTGTAGGAAGTCAGGGCGCTTTCGAAGCCCTTGATTTTGGCGCTGGCGGCAACTCCCTGCGCATTGCTTTCGAAGCCCTGCATCATGAAGGCCACGCTGCCGATGATGAGCGCAATGATGAGCAGGACGATCATCATTTCGAGCAAGGTGAAGGCGTTGTGACGTGGTTGAGTGTTATGCGGGTGTTTCATGAGGTGGAAGTTAACGGTTGAGCTGGCTGAGCGTGGAAAAGACGATGTTCACCATGGTCCAGACGAGTCCGCCGACGAGCACGGCCATGAGCAGCAGCAGGCAGGGCTGGATGAGCGCGGTGACGCGTTCGATGGTGCGCGTGAGCTGCACATCCATGCGCGTGGCGGCCTTGCCGAGCACCTCGGCCAGATGTCCGGTGTCTTCACCGATGCGGATGACATCGACGGACTGCGAGCCGAGCACGTCCGTTTTGCGCATCGCGTTGCTGAGGGATGATCCTTCACGCACCATGTCCTCGGCCTTGGTCAAACCTTGGCGCAGATGCAGGTTCGTCACGGCCTTGCGCACCAGTTCGAGCGCGAACAGCAGCGGCACGCCGCCACGCAGCAGGCTGCCGAGCGTTTCAAAATAGAGCAGCTCAAAATGCGCGCGCGTGATGTCACGGATGGCTGGAAGGCTGAGCATCAGCTTGTGCCACCCGGAGCGAATGGCGGTGGTCTTGCGCACGGCGAACAGCGTCATCACCAGCATGCCCAGGAAGATGAGCAGCGCCCACCACCAGTGTTTGAGAAAGTCGGAGAGCCACAGGCTGGCCTGGATCATGAACGGCAGCTTCTTGCCGGTGCCGCCCAGCAATCCGGCGAGTTTGGGCAGCAGATAGGTGACCATGACAACGGCCAGCGCCGCGCCCGAAACGATCAGGAATGCGGGATAGATCAATGCGCCGACGACTTTGCCATGCAGCGTCTCCATCAGCCGCAAATGTCGTGCCTGACGGTCCATGATGTCTGGCAGCGAGCCGCTGTTTTCACCGGCAGCGATCATGTTGCAGTACAGCTCATCAAACGAAGTCGAAGTCTGCCGCAGCGCCGCCGAGAGAGGCACACCGTCGCGCACCAGTGCGCGGATTTTTCTGGCCAACACACCCAAACCTGAGGATGTGCGGTTTTCCATCGCATGCAACGCCTGCTCGACTTGCAGGCCGGAGGCCAGCAGATCACCCATGTCTTCGGTGAAACGAATCACATCGGCCTTGGAAACACGTAGATGCTCCTCCGCCGCAGGTTTCGCGGCGGCCGTTTTATTTTCGGCAGTCATTGTCTGCACGGACCGCGCTTGCAAACCGCGCCTTGCGAGCAGGCGCACGGCATCACCACGGTCGGCGGCTTCGAGGGAACCTGTTTTGACCGATCCGTCTGCGGCGAGGGCTTGGTATTGAAACGCGGGCATCACAGGAAAGATCAGGCGAGTTCATCCGTCGTCACACGCGCGACTTCTTCGAGCGTGGTGATGCCATCGAGCGCCTTTTGCAGGCCGTATTCACGAATCGAGGTGAAGCCCTCCTTGCGCGCCTGCGCGAGCAGTTCGGCTTCCGAAGCACGCTGAGAAACGAGCGCCTGCAACGCGGGTGTCATGATGGCAAACTCGTACAACGCGATGCGCCCCGAGTAGCCCGTGCCACGGCACTGCTGGCAGCCACCGGGCGTGGCATGATACAGCGTTTCACTTTTCGCCTCCGGGAAGCCGAGCTTCACCAGTTGCTCCCGTTTGTAAGTGGCGGTGGTCTTGCAAGATGCGCACAGGCAACGCACCAGTCGCTGAGCGATGAAGGCGCGGACGGAGGAGCTGACGAGAAAGGGCTTTACACCCATTTCGATCAAGCGCGTGATGCCGCCGAGCGCGTCGTTGGTGTGCAGCGTGGAAAACACGAGATGGCCGGTGAGCGAGGCACGCACGGCGATCTCCGCCGTCTCCAGATCGCGAATTTCACCCACCATCACCACGTTTGGATCACCACGCAGGATGCTGCGCAGGCCGCTGGCAAAAGTGAGGCCGATTTCGGTCTTCACCGGAATCTGTACGATGCCCGGCAGTTTGTTTTCAACCGGATCTTCAATAGTGACGATGCGGCGATGCACGCTGTTGAGCTGCGAGAGAAAAGTGTAAAGCGTCGTCGATTTTCCTGAACCGGTCGGACCGGTGACGAGGACGATGCCATTGGGTTTGGCGAGCAATCCTTCAATGACCTCACGATGTTCATCACTCAAGCCAAGCCGGTCGAGCGTGAAGCGCTCCTGGCCGAGCAGGCGCAGGCTGATGGATTCGCCCTCGACGCTCGGGATGCAGGCGACACGAACGTCGAGCGACTGGCCTTCAGCCATCAGGTTGATGCGCCCGTCCTGTGGCAGGCGTTTCTCGGCGATGTCGAGCTTGCTCATCACCTTGATGCGCGCGATCACGGACGCCTGAAGCTGTTTGATGTTTTCTGGCACGGGAATCTCATGCAGAAAGCCGTCGATGCGGTAGCGGATGCGCAAACTGTCCGGCTGCGGCTCCACATGAATGTCGGTGGCCTTTTGCGCCAGCGCCTCGCGGATGATTTGATTCACAAACTTCACCACGGAGGCGTCTTCATCCTCGTCGTCGATCACGCTGGCCTCGTCGCGCAGATGGCTGTCCGCATTGGCATCGCCACGCGCTTCGATGAGCTCATCAAACGTCTCCGCGCCCACGCCGTAGAGCTGCTGGATGGCGCTGAGCAACTCGCTGCGCGGCGTCAGGCACCACTGCACCGGCAGCAGGGAAATGCGGGCCACGGCCTGCTTTGTCGTCAGATCAAACGGATCATGGCAGGCAAGCAGCAGCTTGCGCTGCGGTGCTTCGCCGCTGAAGCCCACGGGGAACACCTGATGCCGCACGGCGAACCGTGCCGGGATGAGGCGCTTGATCTCCGCCGTGTCATCCGGTTGCGGCTGCGGTGTTTCAAGCCACTGCCAGCGCAGACTTTCCGCCAAGTGACGCGTGAACAGCCGCTCATCCACCGCCCCGCTCTCAATCAATGCGAGCACTGGCGACACACCTCCGGCAGCCGCATGCTCCAGCGCGGCATGCATGTCCGCAGCATCGACACCGGCGGCCTGGGCGGCTGACTGGAGGAAAGCGTTCATGCATTGTTACGAGACTGTCGCAATCGCGATCTGCCCTACAGGTGGAAAATGAGTCATGCTGCCAGACTCGACCTCATCGAGCCATGCGGGGAAGCACTCTATTGTGAAGATTCTGTTACTTGTGGGGAAGGGCACCGTCATCCCCTGTCATATTGTTGATCTCTCACCGCCATGCATGTCGCCAGAGGCCCCGGACCACAGGTTCGGTGCTGCTGGCAGTGCTGTGCCTGGTGGCGGTGCTGTCTTTCATTGTCATCTCGACGCTGGAGGTGTCGTTGCAGCATGCGGGCATGCAGCAGACGCGACAGGGAATGATGCGCGCACGACAGCTCGCCGAGATGGGCGTGGCGGTGGCGGCGCATCCGCTGATCAAGCCGGGTGATCCGGCTTTGCTGGGCAAAATCTCGGCGATTGAGTCCTTCAAGGCCACGCTGAGCACCGAGGAGGCCCGGTTGAACTTGAATCATCTGCTCACGCCGGAACGGCTGCCGGTTCTCGAACGCCTGTTCAGTTCTTGGGGGCTTTCGTCGGCTGATGCGCAAGGCATCGCGGCATGCCTGATGGACTGGACGGACGCGGATGATCTCAAACTCCGGCCCGACAGCGCCGAGCGCAAAGAATATGAACGTCTCGGTCATCCTGACCGCCCGTTGAACCGATCACTGGCAAGCCTGGATGAATTTGATCTCGTGGCACGCAGCGAGGAAGTGCGCGCCGCGCGGCCTGACTGGCGCTCCTTCTTCACCCTGTGTGGCAACGGGCAGCTTGATGTCAATGAAGCTGCCGCCGAGGTGCTGGTGGCGATGACCGGGGCCGCTTTGACCAACGCCCGTCAGCTTGTGCATAAACGCAACGGACTCGATGGTGTGCCGCACACTGCTGACGACACGCCGTTGCGCTCGCTCGAAGAAGCCGTGACATTGCTGGGGCTGTCAGAGCAACAAGGCGCCGATCTCATGCCGCTGCTGACGCTGCACGGGCTGACGCTGCGGATCGAAAGCACCGGCAGGGCGGGTGATGAGCGCTGCGGCATCGTCGTGACCATCCTGCGTGATGACAGCGGGGTCGAACGCATCGCCGAGTGGCGTGAGTTTGCAGTGGAAGGGAGGCGTTCTTGAGCGCCTTTCGATGGCAGCGCAAAACGCAGCAGCTCCTGCGTTTTCCGGGTGAGGAGGCCTGGGAGACATGGATTGGAAACGCGGGGCTGTTGCAACGCGTCGAGGTTCCATCGCAACCCACGGGCGGGGTGACGGCCATCGAGACGCTGGCGCTCGACAGCGCGCCGTTTTGGTCTCTGGTGCATGACGGCACCGATGATGCGGGCGCTGCCGTGGCGCTGCGCTGGGAGAGCCTTGGCATTGTCTGCGAAGGTGCCGCCGCGCCATGGGCACACTGGACCGTTTCAACAACTGCGAAACGTGTTTTGACCGCCACGGTGGCGGTGACAGGTGAATCGGCATTGGCCGACTGGCGGCGTCAGTCTCCCGATCACTTTGAACCCAGCGCACGGCTGCTGCCGCTGCTGGCGGATGCCGTGTGTGTGTGGCAGGAGCTTGGCCGTTACGTGGCGGCGTTCACGCGTGGTGCGGAGCTGCTGCATATTGCCGCGCTCACCGCCCGCAGCCTGAATGCGGATGCCGCGTTTGAATTGCGCGACCTGCATGCGGCGCTCCAGGCGCATGGCTTTGTGGTAAAAATTCAGACGGTGCAGGTGTGGACGGTAAGCGAGACGGATTTTGCTCCGCAGCTTGCGTGTTTGTTTGCAGATGCCGCTGTCATCAAGGCGCCGCGTCCCGCGCCGGTTCTTCCCATGCAGCCGTCCGGCATGCTGCCGGTGGCGATGTCGCTCATTCGCCGACAAAAAAATCAACGGCAGCAGCAGGTGATGCTGACGGTGGCTGCGGCGATGATATGCTTGTGTTTCTTCGGCGTGTGGTGGGCGAGCTTGCGCTGGCGTGAAGCGGAATTGCACCGTGCGGAGGCAGCGCTGGCTGCCACGCAGCCTGAAGTCGATGCGGTGCGTGAGGCGCAGCAGCATTGGCTCGACATGGAACCTGCGATTGAGCCGAACCTGTATCCCGTGGAGCTGTTTCATCAGATCGTTTCGCTCCTGCCGGACGAGGGCATTCGTTTGACGGAGTTTCAAACCGACGCCGAACGGCTCATCGTGAGCGGTGAGGCCACCTCGGTGAATCATGCGCTGTTGTTCAAGGACAAGCTGGCCGCCAGCGGGCCGTTGCAGCGTTATACCTGGAATTTTCCGGTGCCACGCATCCGCGATGAAGACAGCCGGGCGGAGTTTCGTGCCGAAGGAATCCTAAACGTGGAAGGAGTCGGCCATGAAGCCCAGTGAACGCCGACTGCTATTGATCCTCACGGTGCTGGCCGCACTGGTCGGCATGGTGATCCTCACGCAACGTCTGCTGCGCCAGCAGCATCTCGTCGAACGCCGTGAGCAGTCGCTGGCGCTGCGTCAGACCGAGGCACGGGCGATGCTGGCAGACGCGGGACTCTGGCAGGACCGGCTAGGCTGGCTGCATGCCACGCAGCCGGTGATGAGTAGCGAAAATCAAGCCAGTGAGGAACTGCTGGAAACGCTGCTAAGATCAGCCACCCGGCACACCCTCGTGGTGCAGAAGAAACAGTTGCATGAGACTGTGACGAAATCTTTTTACAGCGAGGTGGGTGTGACGCTGGCCGTGAAGGGTGATCTGCCGTCCGTATTCCGCTGGCTGCACACCCTGCTGGCACCGGACGCGTTTCGTGCGGTGTCGCAACTGCGCATCACGCCCGATGAGGCTGACAAGTCCGCAGTGATTGCCACGGTGCGCTGCAGCCAGCTCTACGCGCCTGCCACCGCAGCAGGCACGGCCAGAAAGGAGCCAAGATCATGAGCCGAGCAGGCTTGATCCTCAGCATAGTGGTGTGCGCCACTGCCGCAGCGCAGAATGCGCCCGATTTTGTGCCACCACAGCCCTATCCAGTCGTGCGGTATGAGACGGGCTGGAACAAGAATCCCTTCATGCGTAAAACTACCTCTGCGGCCGTGGCGAACGCTTCCTTTGCCCAGGATTTGGCTATCGGCACCTACTATGGAGCTGTGAACGACCCCACCATCGTTATTGTTAACGCCAAGACCCAGGAACGGATCAGTCTGCGCAAAGGCGAGACGGCAGCCAATGGCATGACACTTGCCGAGGTGAGCATCGGCCTGAACCGCAAAGAGACCTATGCCCAGGTGAGCCTGGCGGGAGAGGTGGCGCGTCTGCACATCAATGAGGCATTGCTACAACAAATCGCGGCAGCGGCAGCGCCTAAGAACGCGAAGACCGTTCCCAGCCCTCAAGCACCCGCCAAATCCGCCGCCGCTGTCGGTGCCCAGAGGTTCCAGTCTGCCACGATCAAGCTGCCCATTCTGCCGGTGCTGCCGCGCTAACCATCCTCCTATTCTCAGAGCATGAACTCTCTTCCACAGCTACTCATCGCAGCCCTCGTGCTGCTGGCGCTCCCGTCTGCCACCGCGCAAATCGTTCGCGTGCCCGCCGCTTCGAGCACTGGCAAAAATGTGATCGGCTTCACGGCCACTCCGGTCGCAGAAGTGCTCGGTGAGTACTACCGCATCACCGGCCGCAAGGTGCTGCGTGACCGCGGCCTGGAGAGTGCTGTGGTCACCATCGATGTTCCCGGTGAGTTCAGTGATGAGGAATACCGTAGCATCATTGAGAAAGGCCTGCTGATGCATGGCTATGTGCTCGTCCCCAGCGGTGACAATCTCTTCAAGCTCATCGCCGCCGAGCAGGGCACCATGCCATCCACTCAGGATGTGCCCATGATTCTGCGGGTCGAGGATCTGCCCAAAACCGACCAGGTAGTGACGCATGTGCTGCAGCTCAATCATCTGCGCGCGGATGAGGCCGCTGCCGCCTTTCAGCAGATCATCCCGCTGCATCCGTATGGGAAAATGCTCGCCGTGGCCAACGCGCAGGTGCTCATCATCACCGAGGCATCGCAAACCATCCATGCCTATGCCGAGCTGGCCCGGCAGGTGGATCTGCCGCCCATGGAAACCATCCAGAAGACGATCCGCATTGAGCGTGCGGAAGCGACGGAGGTCATTGAGCAGCTCACCGTCCTTCTGGGCCTGGGCGATAGCTCGACGGCCGGCCAATCTGCCGCCAGCACCACCGCAGGCGCTCCCACTGCCGGCACGCCGTCGCATGCCTCGTTGGGAAGTTCGACGGCAGTTGTGGCAAAACCACTGATGCAAGCCGTGCCGCGGACGAATAGTGTCGTCATCGTTGCCCGTCCGCTCGATCTACAGAAAATCGAGTCACTCGTTAAGGAGCTTGATGCCGAGACGACGGTGAGCCGCTACTTCTCGCGCAAGCTCAACTACCTCGACCTCACCGTGTTCCTCAGTATCGCGGAAAAAGCCCTGCAGCGGAACGATTCCAAGGAAAAAGACAACTCCCTCGCTTCGCAGCAGGACGGCCAGCAAAATGCCACAACGCAGCCGGTGTCCACTGCGCCACCGGTGGGTTCTGGGCCTGCATTTGGCTCAGGAGTTAACAACGGCGGCGGCCTCGGCAGCACTGGTGGAGCTGCTTACGGGCAAGGTTTTGGCACCAGCGGCGCGGTCCAGGCTCTCCAAGTCACCAAGAAACCCATCAGCATCCTCATTGCGAACACGCATGTCATCGCGGACCCCGCCAGTTCGAAATTTTTCGCCAGCGGACCGCCAGATCAAATCAAGGCGTTGCAGGAACTTGCCGAAGAACTCGATGTGCGGCCACGGCAGATTCTGCTCTCGGCCATCATCGGCGAGTTCACCATTGGCGATGACTTCAACTTTGGCCTAGACTGGATTCAATCCCTCAAACAGGTGGGAGCAGACGGGCTTGTCGGGGGTGTGCTTAACACGCAAGGCACCGCCTTTACCAATCCCTCCAATTTGAAGGACATCGCCGGCTTTCTGGGGGCTGGCGGTCCTGCCGCTCTCGGCGGTCTTACTGCCTACGGCCAGATCAACAAGAACCTCAGCATCTTTCTTCAGACTCTTGAGCGCACGCGGCGCTTTCATGTGCTGCAGAAGCCCACGATCACCGCCATGAACCACCAGCAGGCGACCATCTACATCGGACAGCAGGTCGCCATTGCCGGGCAGAGCTACACCAGCGGTGTGGTCGGCGGCGGCTTCACTTCAACGACACAATACATTCCCGTGCGATTACAACTCGACATCACCCCGCACATTTTCAACGACGCGGAGGTCATGCTGGAGTTCAAGCAGCAGAACAACGACATCTCCGGCTTCACCACCATCAGCGGCAACCAGGTGCCCAACATCTCGGAACAGGGCATGTCCAACAGCCTCATCGTGGCCGACCGCGCCACCGCCATGCTCGGCGGTCTCATCACCGAGCGGGACCGGAAGAATAACAGTGGTCTGCCGTTTCTCGTGCGCATCCCGGTCATCAAACATCTGTTCGGCAGCACTACGAACAGCAAGGAGCGGCGCGAAATGATGATCTTCATCCAGCCTCGTATCCTGCCCGACAGCACCTCCCACATGCTCGAACAGGCACGCTTGGGCGACTACAGCGACAACTTCGACGAAGCCGCCCAGTTCGCTGGCATGCCTGAAGCCATCGTCCCCCGTGCTCTTGCGGCCGATGAAAAACCCAATGACCTCCTGCCCCCGCCGACTGCGGCTGTAGCAGTGCCACAGCAGAATTTTTTCGGCAAAGTGAAGTCTTTGTTCAGTGGCAAAAAAACTACACGGCCCTAACGGCATGCGTTATTGATAAAGTGAGGTGGACCCCGGAATTCGGGCCAGTCGTGGAGTTATGAGTTTATGATGGTTGCGGTGTGTGGCAGACAACCCAACACACCAACAAACCAAGTGAAAGCGAAACGTAAAAGACATGATCCCGAGTTCAAGGCCTGCGTGGCTTTGGAAGCCCTCAAGGGCGTGCCGACTTGAATTGGCAGGAATCAACGTGCATGAGAGAAGTCGAACCCCATGCCGTCACTGATCCGCCCCTGGTACTGGCCTGAACGAGGCCAGCCTGAACGCACCGAGCCCTTCACCTGGATTGTGGAGGGAGTGATCGCCGCGTCGTGGTGGCCTGATCCGTATGTGTTCGACCTTTACGACGAGCACGGCATACGGGCCGTGGTGAACTGCTGCGAGTTTGACAACCGCGAGGACGTGCCGCCTCACTTTGCCTACCATCACATCCATGTGCCGGACTATGGCGTGCCCACGGATGCGCAGATGGAGCACTTCATAAAGCTGATGGATGCGCACAAGGCCGCCCGTGAGCCCGTGGTGGTGCACTGCGTCGCGGGCTGCGGGCGGACGGGGCAGTTTATCGTGGCCTGGTGTGCCAGGGCGGGTCTCATCCCCGCAGGCAGCGATCCTGTGCAGTGGATTCGTGCCCGCCGGAGGTGCTGTCTGGAAACCCGCGAGCAGACGGACTGCGCCAAGCGGTGGATGAACAAGTATCGGCTCAAATGAGGGCGCGCGGTTGAGAGGGAATTTCAGTTCCTCCAGGAAACCTCCGGCAAATGGGCGTTCCTCTGGACTGACCCAATCAGTCCAGAGGCACTAATCGTACTAGGCCAGCTTGTAGCAGTCGGCCCACTCGGCGCGTGGAGGCGGTCCTGCCAGGCGTGCATTGGCCGCGTCATTGCCGATGAAGCGCTTCGTCTTCGGATCGAACTGAAGATCGACGTTCAGATACTCGGCGATGGTGCCCAGATTCAGCACCTGGGTGAGCGAGCCGCCGATGCTGAAAGGGGACTGGGTGCTGCCATTGCCCATGCAGGCTTGGATGAAGCTCTGGAAGTGATTGAGTTTCAGTGGATGCAGGGCCATCGCGTCCTTGAACTCCACCATCTTGGCGCGCGGATACACGATCGAATGGCGATCATGGGAGCCACGTTGAACGAGGTAGTCACCCTGCTTCCGGTGCAGCAGAGAGCCGGTGGTGCCGGGATTTGGGATCGTGATTTTGCCGTCCTTGTCTGGATCACCGAACTTTTCCGCGACCTCGATCTTGATGTCGCCGCCCGCTCTCCAGTGCAGTTCCACGGCCGGCATCTTTTCGCCGCGTTCAGGGAATTCAAAACGAATGTCCGAACTCAGCGGATAGCTGATCTGATTGTAGTCCGCCAGCGCCAGGGGCGTGATGCGCGTGGGCAGGCCGAGTTTCAGGTGGTCATGGACGAAGTCGATGATATGAGCGCCCCAGTCGCCAAACATGCCGCCGCCATAGAGGTGGAATCCGCGCCAGTTGAAGGGGTGATACATCTTGCTGAAAGGCTTGACCTCCTGCGGGCCGCACCAGAGGTCCCAGCTTTTCAGGGACTCGGGCATGGGCTCCTCGGCCGGATAGCCCTTGATGAGCGCGCGCTCGGCTGCGTTCATGAACCAGAGAGAAGGCGACTTCCAGGCGTCGATCTTCACGATGTCATCAACGATGCCGGCGGCTAGCATCTGCTTAAACTGCTCGGCACCGGCGGAGGTGTGGCCCTGGTTGCCCATCTGCGTCACCACTTTGAACTTCTTCTCCGCTCGCATGAGGATTTCCGCCTCTTCAAAGGTGTGTGTCAGCGGCTTCTCCACATACACATGCTTGCCCAGAGCCATCGCATGAATGGCGGCGGTGAAGTGTGTGTGGTCCGGGGTGACCACGCTGACGGCATCGATGTCGTTGCCCATTTTGTCGAGCATCTCGCGGAAGTCGTGAAAGCGCTTCACGTCCGGGAAGGCCGTCAGGTTCTTCTCCAGGCCTTTGGCTGTGACGAAATCCACATCCGTAAATGCCACAGGCACGGCCGCGCCTCCTTCCGTGAGGCCCGGTATCACACTGCCTGCACGTCCGCCGATGCCGATGCAGCCGAGATTGATGCGCCGGCTCGGCGGCAGCTTGGGATTGTCCGCCGCGCGTGCGCTGGTCAGGTAAGCAGGCAGGAAATTGAAACCCAATCCTGCGGCGACGGATTGTTTGACGAAACTGCGGCGAGTTGGAGAGGGGGATTTTTCAGGTGTGTTCATGGTTTGGAAAAGAGGTCAGACCATGATGCTAGATGTCCGGCTGGAAAGAGGCCAGCATAAAAAGTTTCGGGATAAGGGAGCTTCATCTCCGGCAGCGGAGAGATGTCGGCGAGATCTGTGGTTTGAAGGTAGAACCGAGCGCGGAGCATGCCTCGCAGAGGTTGGATCGTGTCGTTGGGCTGGTTTGCCAGTCATCAGCTCAATCAGACCTTTCTTCGTCACAGATGCCCTGAACTTGGATTGGTCACCCATGTTGCGACAGGCTCCACCCCCGAAAACGCGGGGGGGACGCATAAAGGCTGCGTGGGCTGCGTTTTATCCTGACAACCTATGACCCGCTTCGTTTTCAGCCTCTCAGCCGTCCTCGTCTCCAGCCTTGGCCTTGCCGTCCGCGCAGCCGAGCCGTTTGACGCCTTCCTGGAGAAGCACTGCATCAGCTGCCATGGCCCGAAGAAAGAGAAGGGGGACTTGCGGATCGATCAGCTTTCGCGGGATTTTAAGATGGGCGCAGACACTCATCATTGGGCGGAGATGGTCGAACAGGTGAATTCGGGTGAGATGCCGCCGAAGAAAGAGAAGCAACCCACGCAGGAGGAAATCGCGGCGTTCGTCACGAGTCTCGACTCGCTGATCAAGGAAGGCCGGGCAGCGCGGATGGCGGCGCGGCCAGCGGTGTCGCATTACCGTCTGAGCCGGAAGGAATATCAAAACACGGTCTATGACCTCCTCGGTGTGAGATACGATCCGGCCAAGCCAGGGGAGCTGAACGAAGACACTCTGTGGCATGGTTTTGAGCGCATGGGATCGGAGCTTTCGCTTTCACCCTCGCATGTGGATCGCTTTTACCGAGCTGCGGAACTCGTGCTGGACCGCGCCTTTCCTCCCGCCGCTTCCGTCGAAGCTCGCAAAGTGCTCAAGACTGCGGCCGATCTGCGTTACAGCGGAGGAAAGACGCAGCAGGAGGCGCTGGACCGGTTCGGCATCAAGCGGCCGCTGCGTTACCTTCTCTTCCCGGGTACAGTTCAGAATGCGTTCGCGCCGGACTGGCTGGGGAAGCCGGGGCCGCAGCAGAGTGGACTCTATCGCATGCGCCTACAGGCCAGCGGAATTCGTCCGCTCGACGGCCAGCCGGCGCACCTGAGCATCGGCAAGGTGACGGGTGAGGAGACTGTCGCGGGCCTGATCGAGTTTGACATCACGGCAGCGGAGGACAAACCGCAGGTCTATGAGTTCGAAGTGTTTCTTGAGATGCCAGCGGTGCTGCACTTCTGCGTGGTGGCCACGGATGTGGTGGACCGAAGGAGTGGAGCGGCCTTCCGCAATGCGCTTTCCAGCAGGGGTGGGTATATCTTCACGCATAGCAGCGAGACCCTGCTGCTGAACCCGAATGCGCCGCAGATGTTCGACGACAAAGGGAACGGCCTTTTCTCGACGGTGCTTCTCGACTGGATTGAATGGGAAGGGCCATTGGAAACGGACGCGGAAAAGTCCCGGCGCACGGGGCTGGTGCCCACCGATGATGCGACACCCGAGGTGGTCGCGGAGCATCTGCAACGCTTCGCCGAACGCGCCTGGCGGCGATCTGTTAAGCAGGAGGAGCTGGCAGATTATCTGAAATCCTACCACGATGAGCTCGGTGCGGGCGAAAAGCCGGCTGATGCCTATCGCGTGGCGATGCAGGGTGTGCTGACCTCCCGCAACTTTCTCTACCTCGTCGAGGGCGATCCGGTGGCCCGCGAGCGTCTCACCGACTGGGAGTTCGCCACGCGGCTCTCATATTTTCTGTGGAGTTCGATGCCCGATGATGTCCTCTTCACTGCGGCGAAAAGCGGCAGCCTGAAGGGCGGGGGACTGAAGAAGGAAGTGGACCGGATGCTGACCGACAGCCGGATCAACCGCTTCATCGACGACTTCTCAAGGCAGTGGCTGCAACTGCACCGCGTGGGAATGTTCCCGCCGGACAAGAAGCTCTACCCCAGCTACGACCGCTGGCTTGAGACGAGCATGCGGGCGGAGCCGGTGGAGTTTTTCCGCGAGATGCTGGTGAAGAACCTGCCCATGGACAGCTTCCTCGATTCCGACTGGACCATGGCCAACTCCCGGCTCTGCGATTTCTACGGACTGGCGGAGCCAAAGACGAGCGGCTTTCAGCGCGTCTCGCTCAAGCCTGAGGATCATCGCGGCGGGCTGCTTTCGATGGGAGCATCGCTTGGGTTGACTTCGGACGGCACGCGCCACCGCCCGGTGCACCGTGGGGTCTGGCTCAGCGAAGTGATTCTGGGTAAAACACCGCCGCCGCCGCCGGCCAACGTGCCTGCCATCGAACCCAATCCGCCAAAAAGCGCGAAGGCGACTCTCCGCGAGAAACTGGAGGCGCATCGTAACGACGCGAACTGTGCCGCCTGCCACGCGAAGATCGACCCTCTCGGACTCGCTTGGGATAACTACGATGCCATCGGACAATGGCGTACCCGTGAGAAAGTCCCGGAGGGGGTCGGTCAGGACCCCTTGATCAATCCTGCCGGCCTCATGCCCGACGGTCGCCCCTTCAAGGATGCCAATGAGTTCAAAGGCTTGCTTATCGAGGACCATGACAAGTTTGTGCGTGCCTTCATCGAGCATCTCTGCACCTACGGCCTGCGCCGGGTACTCACCGTTGATGACGAGGACGACATCAACGCCATTGCGGCAGAAGCTAAGAAGAACCGATCTGGAGTTAAAGACATCGTTCGCGCCGTGGCGATGTCTGAACTGATGAGGAAACGATAGTTAAATGTGCTTGGAACCACTCACGAAGAATATGACTATCCGACGCTCTAAGGACACCATCGGCAAACCAGCCGTGCTCTCTCATACCCAAGTGGGTGGCTTGAGGGCTCGGTGCTGTATTGACAGGATTAACAAGATTCCAGAGTTAACAAGATTTGTGCGGGCATGGTTTGAGTGTGCCGTTTCGAAACGCCGCCTTTTTACTCGGGACGAGCAATCCTGTATCATCCTGAAATTTTGTTAATCCTGTCTAAAAATCGCCGCTCGACCCTGATACAAACTTTGGCTGCCATCTGAGTGTCCCAACGCCCGCTAGCCCTTTAACAAAAAACTGAAAATTATGAGCAACTACCTCTCCCAATCCTGGCGAATTGACCGCCGCCACGCCCTCAAGGCGTTCGGCAGTTTAATCTCTCTGCCGCTGCTGGAATGCATGGTGCCGCTTCGAGGTGCGGAGAAAGTCACGGCTACGCCAAAGCGCAGCGCTTTCATCTATCTGGCGAACGGTGTTCATTCGCTGAACTACCAGATCACCACGCCAGGGAAGGACTACAAGTTCTCCAGGTCGCTCATGCCTTTGGAGAAGCACAGGGATGTCATCACGCCGATCAGCGGCTTGCATCACCCGGGAAGTCTGAGTCATCATCACAACTGCATCAGCGTTTGGCTGACCGGCGGAAAGCTTGGGCCTTCCGACCACAACACGATCTCCGTGGACCAGAAGATGGCTGAGATCACCGCGCAGCACACTCGCTACCCATCGCTGGAAGTCGCCATCACCCAGGAATCCCTCGCCTGGACTGCGGACGGCGTGCGACTGCCCGCGATGCGGCGTTGCAGTGAGATCTTCGCGTCCATGTTCGCGGAACCGAAAGGAGGCATCGCTGCCCAACGGCGGGCCTTGCGCCGCAAAGGCAGCGTGCTGGATGACAATCTCGCCGAAGTGCGGCGGCTGGAGAAAAAAATGGGTTCCGAGGACAAAGGTCGCATGGATCAATACCTCACCTCCGTGCGCGAGGCTGAGATCCGCACACGGCGGGCCGATGCGTGGCTGGATACGCCGCTGCCTTCCATCTCCGAGGCTGATCGCACTCGGACCAATCGTGACATCGCCGACACCAGGGCGGGTGATTATTTCCGCACGGTCTATGACCTGATGGTCCTCGCGTTTCAGACGGATGTGACACGCGTGGCCACCTTCAGCCTGGGTGGCGAGGGGCAGGCGATTGCCATTCCGGAAATCGGTATCACGGAGTCGCGTCATCAGCTCAGCCACCACGGCGGCGATCTGGGCTACATGGAAAAGCTCACCAACTACGACACCTTCGCCATCGAGCAGTTCAGCTACTTCCTCACCCGGCTC
>NZ_JAQSEA010000235.1 GCF_029946185.1 Prosthecobacter sp. | reverse complement strand
TCACGAGGCTCTTGCCATTCACTCCTGCTGGAATCTTGGCACCACCGATCTCCAGGAAGGTGGGGGCGAGGTCCATGAGATTGACGAAGTCGTCGATGTAGCGGCCACCGGGCTGGCCGGGCCAGCGGATGGCGAGGGTGACGTTCACGCCGAAGTCATAGAGGTTGCACTTGCCGCCGGGGAAACCGGGCGCGCCGTGGTCGCCGCTGATGACGATGACGGTGTTGTCGTACTCGCCTGCGTCTTTGAGTTGCTTGATGATCACACCCACCTGCGCGTCGAAGGCCTGAATTTCACCCAGGTAGCTGCCAAAGTCCTCTCGGAATTCTGGCACATCAGGCAGGTGCTTGGGCAGCTTGCCTTTCAGATCGTCCGGATTGATGCCCCACTGGGCCAGCCCGCTGCCTTTGACCCACTTGCGATGCACGTTGGTCGGGCCATGCCAGAAGACGAAGGGGGCACCTTTGGGGCGGGCGGCGAGGAAGCTGTCGAAGTTTCCCCGCACCTCGTCGTAGATCTGCTGCTTGGCCGCTTCGACTGCGACACCTTCCTGCATGAGCTTATCCACGTTTTGGGAGAACTGGTTGCAGCGCCCGCCACTTTTTTGATACGCGAACTGCTGGCCGCCATAAGGCGCATCTGACGGCTCGCCCGGTCCCCAGACCTTGTAAGATTTGCCAAGATGATAGCCCTGATCCTTGAGCAGCAGCGGGTAGCTGGGAATCGCCGGGTCCCACACCGCTCCATTCAGGATGGCGGCGCGGCCACAGTTGAAAAAGTAACGACCGGAGAGCAACGCGCTGCGGCAGGGCGTGCAGCTCGGGGCGTTCACATACGCCCGGCTAAACAGCGCACCCTCGCGGGCGATGCGGTCGATGTTCGGCGTCTTGACCACCTGATTGGGCGAAGGGAACTTCTCATGCTCTGCATAAATGCTCGCGTAGCGGCCCCAGTCGTCGGCAAAGAGAAAGAGGATGTTCAGCGGCTTTTCAGCAGCAGCGGCGAGGGTGGTCAGGGCAAGGCAGCAAAGAAGAAAACGCATGGTTGCGTCATAACGGGCGCTTGGTGCGTAACCTTCGCAAAATTGAGCGCAAACATGGCAACGACACCCCCGCATTGCTCCCGAACCTACGGAACATGATTCACTCACTGCTAGATACCACGCAAGTCATCAGCATCCTTGAAGTGGAGGCCGTTCCGTTTGAGGTTTGCATTGAAGCGGTCGCCAGCCATGACCGCAGCAAAGATCAGCTCACGGTGCAGCTTCGCGCTTTTCTGCGTGCGGAAAAGCACGATCACATTGGTGAAATTTCCACGCCATCCTGGCTGCCCGCCGCGCATTCTGTCACCGAACATGTCAGCTCTGAAGAAGCGCATGAGGTGGCAGGCGATGTCCTCGCCAGTTGGCGGCAGAAAGTGGCAGGCTGTCTGCCTAAGTAGCTGGGGACAAACCTTTGTCTTGAGGGTTGCACTGAGAACGTTTCACCCCATGAATACGCGCGCATGAACCACTTTAGACTTTTCTGCCTCACGACCGCATTGACGTGCGCTTCCTGCAGCGTCGGGCCCAACTTCAAACTGCCGGAGGTGCTGATGCCCTCCAAGTGGAAGAATGGCAGCAAGGCGAACACCGCAGATATCCCTGTCCCTGGCGAATGGTGGAAGTTGTTCGGCTCTGCTGAACTGAACCGGCTGGAAGAACGCGCGATGGTGAACAACCAAGAACTGCGCGGTGCCCTGGCACGCGTCGAAACCGCACGCGCGCTCGTCGGCGTGAAGCAGGCGGATTGGTTTCCCCAGCTCAACATGAAGGATAGCATGCAGTATGAGCGTCTGTCGCAAAGCTCCTTTGGTGCCAACCTCCCTTCAGGGATCGCCTTGCCCGAGACGCAACGTCGTCGGTTTCAAAACGTGATCGAACTGGGCTGGGAAATTGATCTCTGGGGACGGGTGCGTCGCAATGTGGAAAGCTCCAAGGCCTCCCAGTTTGCCGCCATGGAGACCCTCTCCGCCCGGCGTCTGACCCTAGCCGCAGAAGTAGCGCGGCTGTACTTCCTAACCCATTCGCTGGACCGGCAGATGCTGGCCGTGGTTGGCACGCAGACCTGGCGGGATGAAGCCCTGAAGCTCCAAGAATCACGTTTCAAAGGCGGACTGGCGAATGAAATGGACGTGGCGCGGGCCCGGACAGAACTGGAATTTGCCCGCAATGATCTGGCCGCGCTGGAACGCCAGCGTGGCAATGCCGAAAACGCATTGGCGGTCATTTGCGGAGATATCCCTTCCGATTTCCACATCAGCAAGGTCACGAGTCAGCCACGCCCGCCGAAAGTACCGGCCGGACTGCCTTCCACCCTGCTGCAGCGCCGTCCGGACATTCGTGCGGCGGAGCAGAAGATGCGCGAAGCAAACGCCCAGGTGGGGGTTTCAGCGGCTTCGTTCTACCCGGCATTTAGCATCGTCGGCAGCGGCGGTCTGGAGAGTATCGGTGCCGAGCATCTCTACGATCAGCGCAGCAGGGTTTTGACCATCGGTCCCAGCATGACGCTGCCGATTTTTCAGGGCGGAAAGCTGCGGGCTAACTTGAGGGCGAGCAAGGCCTCATACGATGAGACTCTGGCAAATTACCGTCAGAGCATTCTGGTGGCCCTGCAGGAAGTCGAAGACAGCCTGCTGGATGCCAGAGCCTATGCCAAACAGGGGCGGGCACTGGATGCCGCCATCGCCTCCGCGCAGGAGACCCAGCGCTTGGCCGAACTGCGCTACCAGAAAGGTCTCGCCAGCTACTTTGAAGTCGTGGATGCCAACCGCACCGTGCTCAACGCCAAGCTCCTCTCCGCTCAGGTGGAAGGCCAGCGCCTCATGGCCAGCGTAGCCATGCTGAAGGCTCTCGGCGGCGGCTGGTAGTGGTGAGGTGAGGTGAGGTGAAGGCTTCGCCTGTCAGGAGGGTCAAGTGTCGGAAGGCAGACATCCTTGAGCGTCTTGACCTCTCAAACATTCCGTTTGCCCAGGCCCTTCATGCAGCGAAGGAAACCTTCGGCCCAGCCAACCCCACCCTCAAGCCATGCACTTGCGTACTCTTCTAGCCTCCCTCCTGCTTTCCAGCCAGGTTCTCCATGCAGCAGATCATGACATCGTCATCTATGGCGGCACCTGTTCAGCCATTGTCGCTGCGGTGCAGGCCAAGAAAATGGGGAAGACGGTCATCGTGGTGTCACCGGACAAGCATCTGGGCGGATTGAGCAGTGGCGGCCTCGGTTTCACCGACACGGGCAACAAGGCGGTCATCGGCGGGCTCGCGCGGGATTTCTACCACCGCGTCTGGCAGCACTACGACCAAGACGCATCCTGGGTTCAGCAGAAGAAAGCCGAATACGGTGGCAAAGGCCAGGGCACTCCCGCCATGGATGGCGAAAACCGCACCATGTGGATCTTCGAGCCCCACGTAGCGGAGCAGATCTTCGAAGATTACGTGAAGGAGTTCGGTCTCGAAGTGGTGCGCAATGAGTGGCTGGACCGCGCCAAAGGCGTGAAGAAAGATGGCGATAAAATCACCTCCATCACCACCCTGAGCGGAAAAACATACGCAGGCAAAATGTTCATCGACGCCACCTACGAGGGCGATCTGATGGCCGCAGCTGGCGTGGACTACCACGTGGGCCGCGAGGCACAGAGCGTCTATGAAGAAAAATGGAACGGCGTGCAGGTCGGCGTGCTCCATCACGCCCATCACTTCGGCCAGATGAACATCAGTCCCTACGTCGTGCCGGGAGATCCCAAGAGCGGCGTGCTGCCTCACATCAATACGGAGCCGGCCGGTGAATACGGCGCAGGCGACAAGAAAGTGCAGGCCTACTGCTTTCGCATGTGCCTGACGAATCATCCCGAAAACCGTGTCCCCTTTGCGAAGCCGGAGGGCTACGATCCGAAAGAATTCGAACTGCTCGTGCGCGTCTTCGACAAGGGCTGGACCGATGTCTTCCACAAGTTCGACCCGATCCCGAACCACAAGACCGACACCAACAACCACGGCCCCTTCAGCACCGATAACATCGG
Source organism: Prosthecobacter sp. (assembly GCF_029946185.1). GTDB lineage: Bacteria > Verrucomicrobiota > Verrucomicrobiia > Verrucomicrobiales > Verrucomicrobiaceae > Prosthecobacter. Next base: position 15,575 of record NZ_JAQSEA010000235.1, on the reverse strand, counting down.
CCGCAACTGGGACTACCCCGAGGCCAGCTACGAGCGCCGTCGTGAGATCATCACCGCGCATGAACGCTATCAGCAAGGCTGGCTCTATTTCATCGCCAACGATCCCCGTGTGCCCAAGGAAATTCAGCAGGAAATGCAGACCTGGGGCCTCCCGAAAGACGAGTTCAAAGACAACGGCAACTGGAGCCACCAGCTCTACATCCGCGAAGCACGCCGCATGATCGGCAGCTATGTGATGACCGAGAACGAACTGCTCAAAAGACGCCCCACACCCAACAGCGTCGGCATGGGCAGCTACGGCATCGATTCCCACAACATCCAGCGCTACATCACGCCAGAAGGTTTTGTGCAGAACGAAGGCGACATCGGCACGAGCACGAAAGGCCCCTATGAGATCGCCTATGGTTCACTCGTTCCCAAGAAAGGGCAGGGGAGCAACCTGCTCGTCCCAGTCGCCATGTCCGCCAGCCACATCGCCTACGGCAGCATCCGCATGGAGCCCGTGTTCATGATCCTCGGCCAAAGCTCGGCCACAGCGGCGGTCATGGCAATCGATGCAGGCATCCCCGTCCAAGACGTCCCCTATGAACAACTCAAGACACAGATTCTCAAAGACGGCCAGATCCTGCATTTCGATGGCCCCACCACCCTGCGCGGCATCGATCCGAAATCGCTCAAAGGCGTCGTGCTCGATGACACCGACGCCAAGCTGACCGGCGACTGGAAGGAAAGCGGCGCGGCGAAGTCCTTCATCGGCGATGGCTACAACCATGACGGCAACGCCAAGGATGGCAAAGCCAGCGCCCGCTTTGAAACGAAACTCCCGAAGGCCGGTAAATACCGCGTCTTCCTCGCCGCCCCACCGAGCGGCAATCGCGCCAGCAACGCACCCGTCGAAGTGATCCACGCCGGCGGTGTGCAGCGGATGAAGCTCAACCTCAAGGAGCCCAAGCCGGCCGATGGCGTCTTCTGGTTTGATCTCGGTGCGTTTGATTTTACAGCCGACCAACCCGCTGCGTTGATTATCACCAACGAAGGCACCGACGGCTACGTCGTCATCGACGGCGCTCGCTGGTTGCCGGTGGAGGAGTAAGAAAAATTCACAAATAATCTTTTCAAGCGCACAGCACTAACTCTGACTCTTTGTCTAGTAACCAAGCTTCGTCATGCCGAGGGTGATGATCGAAAAATCGGTGACGAATCTCGGTAGCAACCTCGATAACAATCTTTCGAGGGCTGTGCAGTATATTGAGGATCGAACGGGAATCTGCATTGCGTCCTGATGCTGCCATCGCATGTGCGCGCAGGACCTGAAAAGGTATTTCCAGACGAGGCGTGAGAACGCTTGTCTCAAGGTGTTGCATGGCTTCTTTGAATTTTTTCTGGTGAATGCGACAAAGAGCCAAACCTACATTGAAATAATTCCGAGTTTTTGAAATTAGTTTAGCTTCAGAGGCTGAAAGGAAGATTTCTTCAGCATCATTCCAACGTCCCATACGCAGAAGAATCATGCCATGAAGATGTATGTCAAACCAATCTCGGCGCTGTTGAGAACCAGATATGGTGAGCAAATCCAACGCCTCTTGATGTTTATTCATCTGACTGAGAAGAGATGCTAATGCATTTCTGGCGATGTTATTGTGATCGCTTATTTTGAGAGCGAATTCGAATTCTACAAGCGCTTCGTCGAATCTGCCTAGATCACGCAGGCACTTGGCGTAGCCGCAGTGGGGAACCGGCTCGTGAGGGTGAGCCTTGCGCGTCAGGTCATAGACCTGTAGCGCCTCGTTGAGGCTGCCGACTTCGCGCAGGCACTCGGCGTAGCCGCATTGGGGAATTGGTTCGTGAGGATGTGCCTCGCGCGTCTGATCATAGACTTGGAGCGCTTCTTTGATATGGCCAACTTCGCGCAGGCACTCAGCGTAGCCGCATTGGGGAACCGGCTCATGAGGATGGGTCTTGCGCGTCTGATCATAGATCTGGAGAGCCTCGTCGAGCCTGCCCAGTTGGCGTAGGCACTCGGCGTAGCCGCAGGAGGGAACTGGCTCGTGAGGATTAGCCTTGCGCGTCTGGTCATAGATCTGGAGCGCCTCATCGAGCCTGTCCAGTTGACGTAGGCACTCGGCGTAGCCGCAAGACGTAACCGGATTGTGAGGATGCGCCTTGCGTGTCTGCTCATACACCTGAAGCGCCTCGTCGATATTTCCTTGCCTACGCAGGCACTCTGCACGTTCATTGCCAGTCACAGGATCATCTGGTGAGATCCTGCCAGCTTCTTTGGCCCATTTCAGCGCTATCTCCCAAAAGCCACGTTTGCGTGCATGAGAGGCTAAGTCGCAGAGCGATTTGGCTAGATGAGAATGACCTCCACGGGGCCTTTGATAATCCTGTAGCCATTGGGCCTTTTTTTCCGCCTGATGAATATCACGTTTATCGATGAGCTGTTTGATTTCAATCTTCTGCTGCTCGACGTGCGTGAGCACGGCATGAATTTTATAATTCTGTTGGAGCAAAGATGGGGATTCGTTGGATTCTTCACGATCCAGGTCATCAGCCACGGGGGAGTGTGAGTGGTGCGGGTGGCGGAAACGTGCGAGCCACTTCGTGAATAAAATACGGGCATTGGCCGTAGATGGTAGGTCCCGCAGCATGAGGCGATCTGCGAGATATGATTCCACCGTATCATTTTCAATGGCCTCAGCCGCCGTTAGAAAATGACCTGCCACACGGCAGTGGTCACGCAGCATCTCTCGGCTGTTGCCCTGGAAAGCGACGGAGGGAATCAAATCCCAGGCAAGGCAGAGTTCGCCTATCAAATTCTGGCGCTGAAGGATCAACGCTAGCCATGATTTGAGCCGCAGTAGATCGGTGCAGGTGGACTGCAAATCTTGCAGCGCCTTGATCACTGGCTGAGAAAGTGTGCGAGAATGCCAAAGGGCTGAGAAACCACGCTCGAAGGCGGCATCCGAGAGCATCTCATCAAAATCAGTCGCAATTTCGAGCTTGGTTTCAACGGTTACATCATCATCCACCGCTAAGGAAAGCATGAGGCAGGCATCGTGAATCGCGGTTTCCCTCGCTAGCAAAGCAGGAAGCTCGGCAGTCTCTTTGATTTGCGCCAAGACTACAGGCTCCCATTCCGCCAACCAGCGTGAAACTTGCACATCGTCCGCCAAGGTCGCAGGACTGGCGCTGGTTCCGAGCATGGCACCTCTCTGAGCATGGGGAAACCATGCCTGAGCGAGCGCGGGTGCCAGAAGTGCCGTGATCATGCTGAAGTGGTGATGCTAAGCTTCCGCAGTTTTTCTGCCAAGCCTTTGATGACGGATTTTTTGAAGCGTGAAGAACTGACTGGCACACTAATACTGCGAAAACTGTGGATTGTCATGGGGCCATAAATATGACCTTCGACGAACTCGTCCTGATCAGTATTCGCGCCTGGCTTCAAAATCAATTGTGGAAAATCAGCGTCTGGGGTTGCCGGAGTGACCTGATGTGCCGATTTTGACACGCTGAGCTGGGCTCGATTGTTCCAATCAGCCAGTTCATTCGGCTGAAACAAGGGCTGCCCGCCTGGGGGCAGGCCTCTCGTTTTCAGGCGGTGGGCGGTATTTTCTTCGGAAAAGGAAGTGCGATGCGAAACAAACCTTTCTGCGGGTATGAACGTGCATTCTCCATAGCTGGTCAGTCCACGGCCTTCGGTGGAAAGGGCAGCGAAGCGGATTTCCTCCTTCTTGGAGCCGAAAAATCGCGAGTCTGCGGCCTCACGCAAACGATCCCATTCACCTCCGTCTGGTAAAATCAACCCGGCATCACGCCGCTGGTAAAAGGTGGAGTAAACGCCTTTTTCGTCCGCTAGTTCCAGGGCAAAGGCCAAGGAACGGTTCATGGTCAGATGCGAGGTGCCTGCATAGGCCTCAAATGCTTTCAGCCGGTGCTCTGAACCATCCTTGATGGAGTTGGCTAATGCGGCAGCATAGCGCAATTGAAGCCCATTTTTCCCTTCAAGGGCTTGATCCACATTGGGAAACCTGCTGGGCCTCCCGCAGTGAGGGCATTCTGAATAAGAGTTAAGAAAAGTCTTGCTGCAATCGGGGCATGGAATGTGTGTTGGCATCGCCAGTCGGAATAATTGTGGCATGAATGCAGCAACTTCGGCGTGATCAACAGGTTTTTTAAGTCATTCTATGAAGGTTTCATCTATTGTGCCTTATTCTAGTTCTGTTTCACAAGACGCACTGCTGCCACGCTACCGCTTGGTTCTTGGCCTCTTCATCATCGGCCTGATCCTCAGCGGTCTCACCGCCTTCCCATTGCTGCATGAGCTGCGCCTCATGGCCTCCTTGCTCGGCATTGAAAACCATGCCTCTTACGCGCAGCACGAAGGACTCGCCTTTTGGCTCGGCTATGTCTGGCACGGTCTGGAAGTAACACAGCAGCAGTTTCCCTTCGTTGCCTACGGCACCGACTGGCTGGCCTTTGGGCACCTTATGATCGCGGTATTTTTCATCGCCGGACCGTGGCGCGATCCGGTGCCCAATGCCTGGGTGCTGAAGGTGGGGCTGTTTGCCTGTGCCGCAGTTTTTCCCCTGGCGCTGATCTGCGGCGAAGTGCGCGGCATCCCGCTCTCTTGGCGGTTGGTGGACTGCTCGTTCGGCCTCTTTGGGGCCCTGCCGCTGCTCTACTGCCTGCGCCTGGGGCGCCAAATGTCCGCAGGAACTTCAAGCCGTTCGTAATTTTCCGTTTTTATGGGCCGTATGCCTATCGCCCCCCATACCCCTGTCATGTCCACTCTTCGTCATTTGATCCTTATCATCGCAGCCTGTGCCACCAGTGCTTTTGCTGCGTACCCCACTTTTACCACCACCAAGCCGAATGGCGGCCAGCGTGGCACGGAGGTGAAGCTGACCGTCACCGGCACGCAGTTGGACGACTTTGAGAGCCTGATCTTTTTCTCCCCCGGCTTCACCCAGAAGAGCGTGGACAAAGTGGAAAAGAACAAGGTGGAGCTCACCATCGGCATCGCGCCGGATGTGTCGCCGGGGAATCACCTCATGCGCATCCGCACGAAGTCCGGCATCTCACATGCCCGACAGTTCTTCGTGGGCATCTTCCCGAACGTGGACGAAAAGGAGCCCAACAGCGATTTCGAGACGCCGCAGGTCATCCAGTTGAATCAAACCATCGAAGGCGTCGTGCAAAATGAGGATGTGGACAACTACCGCGTCACCCTGAAAAAAGGCCAGCGCCTCTCCGTGGAAGTGGACGGCCTGCGCCTCGGCTACACCGTGTTTGACCCCTTCCTTGCCATCATCGACAAGGACCGCTTCGAAAAGGTGATCTCGGATGACACCATCCTGCACCGTCAGGACGGCTACTGCTCCTATGTAGCTGAAGAAGATGGTGACTACACCGTCATGATCCGTGAATCATCCTACCGTGGCGGTGGCAATTCGTATTACCGCCTGCACGTCGGCAGTTTCCGCCGTCCGGATGTCGTGTATCCCGCTGGTGGCAAGATCGGCAGCAAGACCAAGGTGCGCTTCATTGAGCGTGACAGCTCCTTTGAAGAAGAGGTGCAGCTACCTGCGGAAATTGAGACTGATTACATGCTGTTTTCAAAGTCCCAAGAGCCTGCGCCTTCCGGCAATCCCTTCTTCCTAGTCAACTACGACAACGTGCTCGAAGCCGAGCCGAATGACGAGCAGGCAAAGGCCACCGTCTCTCCTGGTTCGCCGATCGCACTCAATGGCATCATCGAAAAACCCGGTGATGTGGACTTCTTCAAAGTGCCGCTCAAGAAAGGCATGACCTTGGAAGTTCAGGCCTATGCGCAGAGCCTCGGTTCCCCGCTCGACAGTGTGGTGAACATCTACAATGCCAAAGGCGGCTCTATCAGCGGCAACGACGACGGTGGTGGTCGCCGCCGTCTTGACAGCAAGTTCAAGGTCGCCATTCCTGCCGACGGCGATTACTTCGTGCGCGTGACCGATCATCTGGAACGTGGCGGCTCGAATTACGTCTATCGCCTCGAACTCATCGCCGCCGAGCCCGAGGTCTTCTTTGCCTCGCCCCAGTATTCGGTGAACGACAACAACTACCGTCAGTTCATTCCCGTGCCCAAAGGTGGACGCTACGCCACGCTCGTCAACGTCAGTCGCAACAACGTCGCGGGCGACTTCAAGTTTGAAGTCCAGAACATGCCAAAGGGTGTGAAACTGCTCACTGAAATGGTACCGAAAGACCTCGGCGGCGTGCCCCTGCTCTTTGAAGCCACCGCCGATGCCCCTCTCGGCCATCAGGTCGTTCCCATCTCTCTCAATGCCGTCGATCCGAATATCAAGACACGCGGCAAACTGCGCCAGGAGTTCGACATCGTCCGCAATGGAAACGTCGTCTATTACACCCAGATAGAAGACCGCCTTCCCGTCGCCGTCGTCGAGGAAGCTCCCTACTCCCTCGAAATCGTCAAGCCCGCCGTGCCGCTGGTAAATAACGGCATCCTCGAACTCAAGGTCGTCTCCAAGCGCAAGGAAGGCTTCAAGGCCCCCATCCGCGTACTGATGATCTGGAAGCCGAACGGCGTCAGTGCTCTCGGAGAGCAGACCATCCCGGAAGGTCAGAACGAATGCATCTTCCAGTTGGATGCCAATGCGGGCACACCTGCCGGCTCCTGGAATTTCACCGTCATGGGCGAGGCAGATGCAGGCAGCGGCCGCATCTACAATGCGTCGCCATTCACCGCGGTCGTCACCGCGCCGGCTTACATCAATGCACCTGCCATCCCGCTCGTCGCGGTGGAGCAGGGCAAGGAAGCCGTCATGGTCGCCAAGCTGGAGCAGCTTCTGCCCTTTGAAGGCGAGGCCACCGCCCAAGTGCTCGGCGTCCCAGACACCATCCCGATTGAGCCAGCCAAGATCACCAAGGACACCAAAGAAGTCTCCTTCAAAGTGGTCACCAATGACAAGTCCCCCATCGGCAAACAAGCCAATCTCTTTGTGCGCGTCGATGTCCCAATCAAAGGCACCAATACCACCACGATTCATCGCATCGCACTCGGCTCCATCCTGCGCATTGATGCACCGCGCAAGGTGGTGGCTCCGCCGCCAGCCCCAGCGGTGGTCGCTGCGAACAAGCCCAAGGAAGCCGCTAAGCCCGCCGCTCCGGCTGCACCGAAAGTTTTGTCTCGTCTGGAGCAGCTCCGCATGGAGGCGGCAGGCACGAAGAAGTAACTGGGAAGTATAGCTTTGAGATTTCGATGAGGAAGGCTTCGGCCTTCCTCATTTTATTTCGCGTGCGGCAGATCCCACGCCTTCAGCCACTCCACCTTGGTGCGCTTGAAGCCCTGCTTGAACAGCCGCTCCTCCATGTCTCCCAGATGTGCGGCGCCATAAAAAATGGCGATGCGCTTCTTTCCAGTGGCGATCTCCTTGTCCATGACCTGCAGCGCGACCTTGTTTCGCTCCCCCACGAGCACCGTGCCGTCGCCGGTTTCCATGCCCGCCATGATGTCCTCCACACTGTCAAACTCCTGCGCGATCATGCGCTTCAGCTCTGTGCTGCTGTCCTTCATCGTGAAAATTTTCAGCAGCAGCACCATCCCGGCTGCATCCGAATTGACGCCACGCTTCTCATTGACCTCCTTCTGCGCCTGCGCGGCCTTCAGGTAGAGCGAAAGAAAGCTCTCCTGCTTCTGAGTCTGTGTCTGCGTAAACTGCGACATGTCCATGTCCGCATGCACGAAGTTTTTTGCGGTGTAGTCGATTCCTTCAAGCTGGCCGTGCAGCTTCAGCGTATCCCGCATCAGCGTTTGCAACTGGCCCACCCACTGCAGCTTCTCCGCCTGCTTTTTGACCTCGGGTTTGTCCCGTTCCTCGAATGACGGGCCCACGAGTTCATACAGTACCGCTTGATAGCCTTTGAACCTCACATTTAGCCCATCGAAATACGCCTTGTCCGCAATGTGGATGGCTCCCACCAGATCTACCGTCACCTTCTGCGGCGACTCATAACTCACCACGGCTGTTTGCAGGCTGTCGCTTTCATCCTCTTCCACGAACCGGATGAAGTTCGTGGGCTCTTCCGCTGCCGAAAGCACAGCAAAGGCCAGAGTGGCTTGCAGCAGCAGAAATCGTTTCATGTGAGGTTTCCTCGTTCAGCCTTCCGTCTTGAAGATGCGTGCGAAGAAAGCCTTCATCTCCTCCCAGGAGGCTTTGTCAGCGGCCTCATTGTACGCCGCCCCTTTGCTGTTGTCATTGCCTGCAGCCTTCTGGGTGAAGGCATGCACCGCGCCGGGATAGCTCACGAGCTTGTAGTCCACCTTTGCGTCCTTCATCTCCTGCTCAAACGCGGCGATGTCGGGGGCTTTAACAAAGGGGTCATCCGCGCCATGCAAGGCAAGCACCTTGCCCTTGATGTTTTTGCCGTCGGCAGGATTCGGAGAGTCCAGTCCGCCATGGAAACTGACGACGCCTTTGATGAGCGCGCCGCTGCGGGCCAGTTCGATGACGCCGGTGCCACCAAAGCAGTAGCCGATGGCGGCGACTTTGGAGAGGTCGGTCTGCGGGTTTTTGTCCAGCACTTCCAGTGCGGACAGCATGCGCTCGCGGTACAGCTTGCGATTGGCCTTGTACTTCCCGGCTTCCTGCCCTGCGGCGGGGGGCTGCGGGCGGATGCCTTTGCCGTAGATGTCGGCAGCGAAGACGTTGTAGCCGAGTTCGGCCAGCATGTGGGCGCGCATCTTCTCGTTGTCACTCAAGCCGGTCCATTGGTGGATGATCAGGATCGAGGGCAGCTTGCCGGTCTTTGCGGTATCGACGACGTGAAGGCCTTCGCAGACGACGTCACCTGATTTGTAATCGACGATGGTTTCTTTGATCTCCGCCTGCAGCAGGCTTGTGGAAAGGAACAAGGAGGAGATGAAAAGCAGAGTGTGGTTGGTTTTCATGGATATGGCTCAGTGTACGCAGATGGAAGCGAGTTTTCCAACTCGTTTCCCGGACGAACTCGAAAGATCATTCTACTTGAGTTCCTGGATGCGGATATTTTTCCACATCACTTCCTTGCCCACGGCTTCCTTCTTCTTGCCAATGCCGTGCACCTGCAGGGCGATGATGCCTTCGGGGGTCAAGTCATCGGTGAGGTCGGCCGCCGGGACGCCGTTGAGAAAGGTCTTGATGCTGCTGCCGCGGCACTCAATGCGCGCCTGATTCCATTCGCCCTGCTTGAAGGCCTTGCGGGCGGGCTCGTTGTTCTTCAGATCAAAGAGCCATGCGCGGCGGCCTTCGTCATAGATGCCGCCAGTGTAGGCGCGAGGGCTGGGATCAATCTCAAACTGATAGCCATGCACTCGATCGGCGGGGATTTTTTTCTTTTTACCGGCGACCTCGATCTCCGTGTCCTTCGCGAAGTAGTTGCTGCGGAATTGAATTCCGGAGTTCATGGAGGGATCGACCTTGAACTCGATTTCCAGAATGAAGTTTGCATACTTCTTGGTGGTGCAGAGGAAGGAGTTGCCTGTGTCTGGCACGGTCTTGCCTACGATGGTGCCGTTCTCCACGCGATACTCGGCTTTGCCGCTGTGCTGTTCCCAGCCCGAGAGGGTTTTGCCATCAAACAGCGGGACAAAATCGTCCCCGGCATTCAGGGCGGCAGTGAGGGAAACGAAGGCGGCGAAGGAGAGCAGGCGGTTGGTCATAGGGCGGTGATAAACGGGCTGGTAGCAGCGGTCTTTCTTCACTTCTCGAATCACGAACAGACTCACCTTGGCCACAAAGCTTGCCGATTTTTAGCTATCAGCGCGAGATGGTTTGTCGTGAAATGATGCCGTCCAACCATGGAGCAATGATGTGGGTTGTGATCATTCACTGTGAGCGATTTAAGCCCGCATTTATTTGATTGAGTGAATGAAATAAGCCTAACTATTGAAGAATTGACCCGCTAACCAACCTTGGTCGCTGCCAGTGAGGAGAGAGGCGCCCAACTAGAATTAGAATGTCTCGAAATCTAAGGGGATGATGAAAAAACCACGCGAAACATCACTTCAGATACGTCTGGCGACCATCACGATTCTGGGGCTCTTAGTTGCACTGGCGGCTGCGGCTTACTTGAGCGGCCGGCAGGTTCAGAGAGATAGTGAGTTGATCGCCCAAGATGCGGTGCCCGGCACGATCAACGCCCATTATATGCGGATGGCCATCTCCCGCAGCATTGGCTGGGTATTGGTGGCAGGTTCTGCGCAGACGGCCCAGTTACGGGACTCGAGTCTGAAGGTTGCACACGATGAGGCGGCTCAGAAGGTGCTGCCGGCGGCCTCTGCGGGTGTGGTGGAGGGGTATCTGGATCTGGTGAACATTGATTTGCGTGACAAGGCGCGGAGCAGCGGGCCCTCGGGGCGTTCTTTTCTATCCGGAGAGCATGTCACCTGCATCGATGTGGAGCATGACCCGCTCATGGCACCGTGGCGTGAAGAGATGCTCAAGCGTGGTTACCGTTCGTCCGCCAGCTTCCCGCTCAAAGCCGGAGGCAAAGTGAGCGGCGTCTTCACTCTCCATTCGGATCAGGCGGGCTTCTTCAACGACGAGGAAATGCTGCTGCTGGATGAACTGGCCATGGGACATCGGCTTCGCCCTGGAGGTGAGCGAAGCCGATACAAAGCACCGCATGTCTGAGCAGGAACTGCGCTGGCGCACGGCTTTCTTTGAAGCGCAGGTGCATTCCGCAGTTGATGGCATCCTCGTGGTGGACAGAGAGGAAAAAAACTGATCCAGAACCGGAGAATGAACGAGCTTTGGAAAATCCCACCCCTGATTGCCGATGACCCTGACGATTCCCTTCAAGTCCAGTTCGTCCTCGGCCGGGTCAGGGAGCCTCAGGCTTTTGCCGAAAAGGTAGCGCACCTTTATGCGCATCCAGACGAATCCAGCAGTGATGTCATTGAGCAGGTGGACGGGACCATGATGGAACGTTACTCCGCTCCCGTGCGCGGCACTGATGGCAAATACTATGGGCGGGTATGGACCTTTCACGACATCACTGAACGCAAAAAAACTCGAGGCTCAGTTCCTCCGTGCGCAGCGCATGGAGAGCATCGGCACGCTCGCCAGTGGTGTCGCGCATGACCTCAGTAACATCCTCACACCCATCATGATGTCCATGGCCGTTCTGCGCATGGGCATAGCGGAGGACAAGCGCGTAAACCTGTACGATACCATCGAGCTGAGTGCGGTGCGCAGATCGTCAAGCAGGTCCTCACCTTTGGTCGCGGCCTGGACGGCGAAAAGCCCCCCCTCCAGATCGAGATGCTGATCAGCGAGATGGAGCAAATGATCCGCAGTACTTTTCCGAAGGACATCATCGTGGAATGTGTGACCGGGCCACGTTTGCGGCTCGTGCTTGGAGATGCCACGCAGCTTCACCAAGTCCTGCTCAACCTGTGTGTGAATGCGCGGGACGCCATGCCGAATGGCGGCACACTTCGACTCAGTGCAACCAACCTCGACATCGACGACAGCTACGCGAGCATGCTGCCCGAAATCACCCCCGGCCAGTATGTGCTGCTGGAAGTGGGAGACACTGGCAGCGGTATTTCGCCAAAAATCCTGGAGCGCATTTTCGACCCATTCTTCACCACCAAAGGCGTAGGCAAAGGCGCCGGCCTCTCAAGCGTCCATGGCATCGTCAAGAGCCATGGCGGTCTGTTCAAGGTGGCGAGTGAGTGCGGGGTCGGGACGACCTTCCAGATTTATTTGCCCGCCTCCCTGGATCAGGAGGTGGTGGCAGAGCTCGATTCATCCGCAACTCCTCCAACCGGCCACGGAGAGTTGGTGCTCGTGGTGGATGATGAGCCTGCGATCACGCATGCGGCACGCACGGTGCTGGAGGCAAACGGTTACCGGGTCCTGCTTGCCAACGATGGTGCCGAAGCCCTCGCAGCGCTCTCGGAAAACATGTGCGATGGTGCCGTCGTTTTGACGGATGTCATGATGCCGGTCATGAATGGCGTGCTGCTTGTCCGCACGTTGCGGAAGGTCAGCTCGGACGTCCCAATCATCGGTTCCACCGGCGTGGCCGAGAAGGCGCTTCTCGACCAACTCAATGAGCTGCACGTGGAGTCTATCCTGCGCAAGCCATACAACGCGGGCACACTTTTGCGTGCCATTCATGACGCACTGCACCCTGGTCGGTAAGAGACGAAGAATCTCTCCGCTCGGGGTCGTGCGGTCAGGCAGCCGCATCCACCAGCGCGAGGATTTGGGCAAAGACGCTGCCGCACTCCACGGTGAGGGCGGGCGTGTAGTCCATCTGGCGCAGACGTTGCGTGAGTTCGGCACGGTCGATGCGCTGGTGCTTCAAGAGCAGGACGAAGGTGTTGATATCTTTCATGCCACGATCCACCCCGCCACGACCAAGGCGCAGACTTAACCGGGCATTTGCCGTGGCGGCGATCTTCGTCACACACATGTCCACCGGATCGAGTGCAAACACATCGTCAAAGCCCGGCATCGGCACCAGGCGCTCGCGCCAGCCGTCAGGGAAATCGTCTGCGAGCCGGAGGTCCACGAAGTCACCGTAATGACCGGTTGTAAGATGAAACTCCTGATTGCGCCCTAATTCGCCAACGAGAATAGCGCGAAAACTTTCATCATCCGGATCGAGAAAGAAATCGGCATCGAGCGTGGACTCCACACCATTATGTCTGGCGGTGACGTTGGGAAGGAGGCAAACAGTGAGGACGAACCAAACACCAGAATGCGGCGACCAGCCACGATCTGCCGCACTCGCCCGATGAGATGATTCAGTGAGCGGAGGTCCATTGAAACTGGGCGCGTTCAGCCTTGGTAAGTACTCCGGGGAAAGGCGCGAACTCCTTCAAGAAAATCGCCTCCGCCGATTGATCTCGCAGCAGCGCCAGTAGCTTTTGCATGCCAGTGACCGAGGCTTGAGCCTCCAGAATAATGCTTCGCCATTGTTCCAGGCGTTTGGCGGATGACTGGCTCACCAGCAGCCAGCGGTCGATGTTGGCGAGGGGGATCTCCAGCAGGGAGGGATCAGCTTCGATCTTATCTGCGGTGAATCGAAATACGTCCACCATCACCTCATGCCCGGGGCGTTCGGTGCGGGAGTTGAACCAGGCATAGGATTTGGCGGCAGCCGCGCTCATTGGGCAATCTGCCACACGGCTCTCGTTTCGCCACGCTCCAAATGGTGGCCGGTATTTTCCCGCGAGCAGCGATGACGCGGCATCAAGAACCGTCACACCCCGGTCACAAAGCTTGTCCGGTTTTGGCTCGCACTGTGAGATGGTTCAGCTAACACTTCGGCTCCCTTTCCCAACCCATGAAGCGCTACTCCCTCGGCATCGACTACGGCACGAACTCCTGCCGCTCTCTCCTCATCGACCTCGACAACGGCGCTGAAGTCGGCTCAACCGTGTTCAATTACCCGAGCGGAGAGATGGGCATCCTGCTCGATCCTAGAGACCCGCATGTGGCGCGGCAGAATCCGCAGGATTACCTCGATGGCCTCGAAGCAGTGGTGGGCGGTGCCTTGCAGCAGGCGCAGGCAAACGTCCCCGGCTTTGATCCCGCCCAAGTCATCGGCATCGGCATCGACACCACCGGCAGCACACCCATTCCAGTGAACAAAGAAGGCACGCCTCTGGGGCTGCTGCCCGAGTTCAAAGACAATCTTAACGCCATGGTCTGGCTCTGGAAAGACCACACCGGCTACGCCGAAGCCGCCGAGATCACCAAGCTCGCGCATGAAATGCGGCCCAACATCATCGCCAAATGCGGCGGCATCTACTCCAGCGAATGGTGGTGGAGCAAAATCCTCCGCCTCCGCCGCGTGGATGCTCAGGTCTTTTCTGCTGCGTTCAGCTTCGTGGAGCATTGCGACTGGATTCCCGCCGTGCTCACCGGCAACACCAACCCACGCACGCTCAAGCGCGGCGTCTGCAGCGCCGGACACAAGGCCATGTTCAGCACTGAGTGGGGTGGCCTGCCGGACAAAGAATTCCTCGCCAAACTCGATCCTTCTCTCGCCGATCTGCGCGACCGCCTCTACTCCGAGGCGCACACCGCCGATGTCAAAGCTGGCAGCCTCTGCGCCGAATGGTCCAAACGTCTCGGCCTCAAAGAAGGCATCGCCATCAGCGTCGGCGCGTTTGATGCTCACATGGGCGCAGTCGGCGCTGGCATTAAAGAGGGCACGCTGGTCAAAATTCTTGGCACCAGTACCTGCGATCTCATGATCGCTCCTACCAGCAAACCACTTGCCGATATCCCCGGCGTCTGCGGCATCGTCAACGGCTCCGTGCTCCCCGGCTACTACGGCATTGAAGCCGGACAAAGCGCCGTGGGCGACATTTTCCTCTGGTTCGTCAATCACCTCGTCCCCGACAGCTACGGCGCAACCGTCGGCGACAAATTCGTGAACATGGAAAAAGCCATGCTCGGCAAAAAGCCCGGCTCCACCGGCCTGCTCGCGCTCGACTGGAACAACGGCAACCGCACCGTCCTCGTCGATGTCCGCCTCACCGGCCTGCTCCTCGGACAAACCCTCCACACCGAGGCGCATGAGATTTACCGCGCCTACATCGAGGCCACCGCCTTTGGTGCGCTGACCATCATCAAGCGCGTCGAAGAATACGGCGTCAAAGTGGAGGAAGTCATCAACACCGGCGGCCTCTCCATCAAAAACGCCACCCTCATGCAGTGCTACGCCGACATCATCGGCAAGCCCATGAAAGTCAGCCGGAGCGAGCAGACCTGCGCGCTAGGTGCCGCCATCTTCGGTGCCGCCGCCGCCGGGGCAGGGGACATCCACTCCCTTCAATCTCAAGTCACCGCCACCCGCGAAAAAGTCTATTACCCCATCCCCGAAAATCAGGCCATCTACGCCGAACTCTACACCCTCTACCGCACCCTCCACGACGCCTTCGGCACCACCGAATGGAGCGGCAAGATCAACCACGTGATGAAGCAGTTGCTGGACATTCGGGCTCGCCAGAGCTGATGAATGAATTCGAGTAATGATCCTCCTTGCTGACAAATCAGGAATGGCCGCTCACGTTGCCTTCCTCCTCGGCGGATTGATAATCGTCTATCCTGCCTCACTTCACTCCAATGCCCAACAGCCGCCGGCGCAGCATCTCCAGCGCGGCCTGCGAGGTCAGTAGCTTGAAGCGATCGCGCGAACCGGGGGAGAAGCGTTTCTGCGCCCAGGTCTCGGCGTTCTTCGAAGCCAGCGCGATCCACACGGTGCCCACGGGTTTCTCCGGCGTGCCACCCGTGGGGCCAGCGATGCCTGTCACTGACAGCGCGTGGTCGGCTCCGCTGTTTTTCAGCGCGCCTTCGGCCATGGCGCGGGCGACTTCTTCGCTCACGGCGCCGTGGGTTTCGATGAGCTCCATCGGCACGCCGAGGTGCTGGCGCTTGGCTTCATTCGCATACGTGACCCAGCCGTGGCCAAACACACGCGAGGCACCGCTGACATCGGTGATGCGATTCGCAATCGTCCCACCGGTGCAGGACTCGGCGGTGGCGAGCGATTCGCGGCGCTCGCTGAGCAAC
>NZ_JAQSEA010000234.1 GCF_029946185.1 Prosthecobacter sp. | reverse complement strand
GCAGATTGGCTCTGAACCGATTCAGGAAAATCTCTGCGGCGTTCCAGCCTCTGCGTTGCAACTCTCCGGCCATTCCCGTTGCCCATCATTCCTTTGCCAAAAAACAGCGTTCCCTTTTCCCACCATCCTCAAATCAGATCCCCCTTCCGTGTATTCTGTGTATTCCGTGGTTCAAATCTCCGGTCTACTCTGCTTTGCCAAAAACCAGCGCCCCCATTCCCGAATGGCCCCGCCGCTATCCTCCGTCCCACAATCTAACAGCCTTGAGTTCAGGTGCTCCGCGGCAAACCGAACATCCTCAGACTCTTCATTCGGGAAATGAGTTTTGCGAACCGCTATAGGCGCTTTGGCAAAGCGGCCGCCCTCGAACACGCCCACATCACATCAACCCCAAAGGGGTTACGCATCATAGCGAAGGGTTGCCGAGCCCTGGCGAGGCTACCCTGGAAGCCCTAGATCAACTCCGGAAAGTAAACCCAGCGCCTTCGCCACACCCCAAGTTCACCAGCAGCGTCTGCGACCAGTTCCGCCGCGCATTGGCTCCGCACTCAAATAGTACTCCAATAAGCCGATAGCTCCTCTTGAATGAGCGGCATTTGTATTTGGATTCGATCCCTAGCGCGAGCTTTCTGCGGCTGGGAGACCGATCTATTTTCAACTGCCCGTAGCACCACGCGCATCGTTTGGCGTTTTCATGCCATCACTCCACCCCAAACCTCACCTCGCCGCGCCCGTGCCATTCTGCTGGAAGTAAGCATCACGCATGCGCCGCAACTCATCAAGCCGGGAAGAAATTTCCGTGTGCTCCCGCGCCTTTTCAACCTTCTGCTGCGTGACAAAATGATTGTTGCTTCCCAAGGTGCGCCAAGGGCCGGCGGGAACTTCACTCACATCCACAAAACGCCAGTCACAGCGCCCACTGCTGGAGATGCCCAGGTAGTCACGCACGCCCGGCGATATGTCGATCCCCGCACCGCGATTACTCGTGTTCTTAGGGCGGGAGTTGCCGAAAACGTAGTCATGGTCATCCGTCACAAACGGGCCGCAGTCCTCCCACTGCGCATAGCACACGCGGTTGCCGTAGCGAATGGCGATCCACTGCCCCTTCAGCACCGTTTTGCCAGAACGCACGAACCGCTGCTTGAACCAAGGGATCACTCGGGACGCCTCCGGCTTGTGCGAGTTGTAATCGATGCAGTCGTTGTACGGCAGCGCCACATAAAACGGATTCTGCTTCGGCGTGAAACTTGCCGGTGTGAAATTGTCACTCCGCTTGGTGGGGTCGGGATCATCATACCCGCCGAAGTTCTGCATCCACTGCGTGTCCCAGGAGCTTTTGTCGTTGGGCGTGGGATTGTTTTCCGTCGGCTGCTCGCCCACCCAGAAAACCGTGGCGACGATGTCCAGCTTCCATGGATAACGTGCATATCCCAAGTGCGGCATCGAAGACGAACTGAAAGTGGGCAGCGTTGCTGAAATGTTGCGTGGAGCCGAGGTCTGAGCAGGGGCGGTATGTTTGCTTTGGACCGCGCCCCCCTTCTTCAATGCCGCAGCCGCACCTGTCGCCGAAACCGAGGACGCCCCTTGGCCAAACACCGAAACTGCCGCCACGAGAGACGCGACGACGACGATTGAACTGATGGAGCGTTTGACGAACATGAGGGCCGAATTGACAGAATTGTAGCAGGTTACCATGGCAAACTGCAATCTGTATTTACCACGTAAGACGCAGCCGCCTGTGGGGAAAGCAATCTCAATCCACGGAACAACAGCGCAATACGTTGGACAGATCAGCGGTTCCGCTGTTCAAAATCGCCCGAGTTCCCCAACTTCAACCCGTAACCAAAATCACTCACAATAATTTCAATATCTACGCAAGGTAGAATCCTGCGGTAGGCGCGTGTCATCCGTCTGCGGATAATCCAGCGTGTAGTGCAGCCCGCGGCTTTCGTGCCGACGGATGGCGCATTCGACAATGAGTGAAGCCGTTTCAACGAGATTACGCAGTTCGAGGATCTCACTGGTCACGTGGTTGCTCCAGTAAAACTCCTGCACCTCGCGCTTCAGATTGCGCAGCCGCGCCGCAGCACGCTGCAGACGCTTGTTGGTGCGCACGATGGAAACGTAATCCCACATCAAACGCCGGATTTCATCCCAGTTGTGGTAGATGACGACGAGCTCGTCATTTTCCACGACCCCGCTGGTCTGCCAGGGACGCAGTTCGTAGCTCTGCTCGGCGACTTTTCCCTGCGGGATCTTTTTGAGCAAATGCGCCACTGCACGCTGCGCGGTCACACAGCATTCCAGCAGCGAATTGCTCGCCAAACGGTTCGCCCCATGCAGCCCGGTGCAGCCGACCTCGCCCACAGCGCAGAGCCCCCGGATGCTCGTGGCCCCGTTCACGTCCGTCAGCACTCCACCGCATTGGTAATGCGCGGCAGGCACCACCGGAATAGCCTCCTTGGTAATGTCGATGCCGACATCCAGACACGCCTTCTGGATATTCGGAAAGTGGCTCGCAATGAATTCCGGCGTCCGATGACTGATGTCAAGATACACGCAAGGGCCCCCGGTCTTCTTGATCTCATGGTCAATCGCACGCGCAACAATGTCACGCGGTGCCAGCGAGCCGCGCGGATCGTATCGCATCATGAATTCCTCGCCATCCGTTCCGATCAAACGCGCCCCCTCACCCCGCATCGCCTCGCTGATGAGGAACGAACGTTTCTGCGGATGGTAGAGACAGGTCGGGTGGAACTGAATGAACTCCATGTCCGAGATCGTCGCCCCCGCACGCCAGGCCATCGCCACACCGTCACCTGTCGCAACGCCCGGATTCGTCGTGTACAAATACACCCGCCCGCAGCCGCCCGTGGCCAGGATCACTCGATCCGAACGGAAGGTATGCACTTCGCCGCTGGCTTCATCCAGCACGTACAGTCCCAGCACCCGGTCCTCCGAGACCAGCCCCAGCTTGGCCGTCGTCAGAATATCAATGGCGTAATGGTTCTCGTAGATCGTGATGTTCGGGTTGGCACGCACGGCGGCCAGCAGCTTCTCGGTGATCTCTCGCCCGGTGGCATCCGCCGCATGCAGCACACGGCGGGCCGTATGACCACCCTCACGGGTCAGATCAAACTCCAGATGCCCGTCCACCGCCTCCTTCTGGTCGAAATGCACGCCCCACTTCACCAGATCGGCGATGCGCGCCGGCCCTTCGCTCACGATCGTGCGCACGGCGGCCTCTTTGCACAATCCAGCCCCGGCGATGAGGGTGTCGCTGACGTGTTTTTCAATGGAGTCGTTCTCCGCCGTCACACAGGCGATGCCGCCCTGCGCCCAGTTCGAATTGGAGTCCAGCACGCCGCGCTTGGTGACCATGATCACCTTGCCATGCTCCGAGGCATGCAGTGCTGCGACCAGTCCTCCTGCTCCGGTTCCGACGATGATAAAGTCTGCCTCAATCAT
The DNA here is from genome assembly GCF_029946185.1 of Prosthecobacter sp. Lineage (GTDB taxonomy): Bacteria > Verrucomicrobiota > Verrucomicrobiia > Verrucomicrobiales > Verrucomicrobiaceae > Prosthecobacter. The sequence goes on along the minus strand of NZ_JAQSEA010000234.1, from coordinate 16,478 downwards.
GAATTGTGGTGACTCTTTCGTCGCGGAACCGCCAACATGCAAATGTACTACCAGCTTGTTCCCAAACTCCACCGCGTCGCGAGATCGAGCAGATCCGGCCGAAGCGGCCATTCATCCGCCCTTGCCTCCTGCCCTTCGTGGCGCAGGCTTGCTCCCTTGAGGGCCATGCATCCGGTGTTGTCACCAATCTGACGAATCGTTTCGATCTCCTCCGCAGACAGGCATTGCTCAGGCAGCGCGGCCAGATCCTCCAGCTTGCTCTCAATCGTGCGCGCACCTTCGCCATGCTCCTGGATCAGCGTCGGCACCACACTCTTCACCGCCGTGTTGCCCAAGGTCCACAAACAGGCAAGCTGGAGCATCGACAGCCCATGCTTCTCCGCAAACGGCCGCACCTTCTCAAGCTTCTCGACGCCGTGCTCAATCCAGCCGGCGGGGCGGTGGGTGCGGTGGTCCCCATCACGGAACTTGTGCCCCGGCTTCACGTCGTCGTGGAACAGACCGCCGTAATCGACCACGCGGGCCATAATATCGACGTTGTTCTTCGCCGCAGCGCCCAGCACATGCTGACCCGGCCAGGGCTCCAAAGGATTCAAAATAATCATCGCCCAGTCCATGCGGTCGCCGAAGCGCTCAAAGCACTCGATCATGTCCAGCGTGAACCCGTTCGCAGGTCCGGGCGCGATGCCCAAGCGGTCCGTCAAGCCTTCCGTTTTGAGCGCCGTGAACGCATCCCACACCTTTTCACTCGTGTAGCTGATGCTGTCCGGATTGTGCAGCATCAGCAGGTCAAACTTCGAAGTCTGGCAGCGCTCCAGGCTCTTCTCCGTCGCCATCTTCAGGTAATCATAATACTTCTCAGGCCCACGCAGCGCCGGGTCCGTGAACCGCGGATACCCTTTCGACCCCTGCCGAATGCCATCATAAATATCGTGACCCACAATCCCCACGAGACAATACTCCTCCCGCGGAATCCCCTTCAGCGCCTCGCCCAGCAAGGAATCCGCACGGCCCACCCCATACACATCCGCCGTCACAAACGTGCGCACGCCTTTTTCAAACGAGTCGCGCATGAGCTGCTTGTAATGCTCTTCGGAAAGTTGTTCTCCATAGTGCATGAAACGTCCGCCGCTCCAGGTGCCGTAAGCTGTTCGTGTGAGATTCATAAAAGGTCAGGTTGGGGTTTTGAGAGCCGAATACATAACGATTCCACTCTGTGTTTCAAACAAGGATCACACTCCGAACTGCAAAGGCGCAGGATTTGGCAAAATTGGTCAGGTGCTCCACCTTCTGATTCATCACTGGACGGAAATCCCCGGCCTCCGTAGCCTCTGGCTGGAGATGCCATCATGAACGGCATACTCGTCAGCCCTCCGCCTGCGCCTCATGAAAAAGCCGTCCGCCACTCGCAAAACCAGCACCCCGGCCCAAGCGAAGCCTGACAGCCTCACCACCCTTCTCACCGAAGTCCGGCAGCTCATCCAAAGCGCCCGCCACAGCGTCTCCACCATCGTGGACACCTTCCAGGTGATGACCAACTTCGAAATCGGCCGCCGCATCATCGAGCACGAACAAAAAGGTACCAAGCGTGCCGCCTATGGCACAAAGCTTCTCAAAGAGCTGTCCGCCCGGCTGACGGAGGAGTTTGGAAGAGGCTTTTCCGAGGATAATTTGTCGAACATGCGGCGCTTCTACCTCATGTTTGAAGACCGGGTCGCCGAATTTCCGAATAGGCTATTCGGAAATCTCCAACAGCCTGCTGGACGATTGATCGACACAGGAATTCCCCAGAAAGCTTCTGGGAAATTGTCACCCATCAAAATTCGCCAACAGCCTATTGGCAAATCAGAGGCGCTCCAAAAAGGTCAGCTTTTGTCCAATTCATTGGCAATTTCCGAGCAACCTATTCGGAAATCGCCCTTCACACTGAGTTGGACCCATTACCAAGTCCTCCTCACCGTCAAAGACCCCTCCGAACGCAGCTTCTACGAAATCGAAGCCACCAACTCCGGCTGGTCCGTCCCCGAACTCAAACGCCAGAAAGCGTCCTGCCTCTACGAGCGCCTCGCCCTCAGCCGCGACAAAGAAGGCATCCGCAAGCTCGCCCGCGAAGGCCAGGTCATCGTCCGGCCTGAGGACTTGCTGAAAGAGCCGTTCGTCCTCGAATTCCTCGGCCTCGATGACAAGGACAGTTACTCCGAGAACGATCTGGAGCAGGCCATCATCGACCGCCTCGAACACTTCCTCCTCGAACTCGGCAAAGGCTTCCTCTTTGAGGCACGCCAGAAACGCTTCACCTTCGATGAAGATCACTACTTCGTCGATCTGGTGTTCTACAATCGCCTCCTCCGCTGCTACGTCATCATCGACCTCAAGCTCGACAAGCTCACGCATCAAGACCTCGGCCAGATGCAGATGTACGTGAACTACTACGACCGCGAGGTGAAACTCCCCGACGAGAACCCCACCATCGGCCTCCTCCTCTGCAAGTCCGCCAAAAAGACCGTTGTCGAACTCACTCTGCCCAAAGGCACGAACATCCACGCCAAAGAGTACAATCTCTACCTGCCCTCCAAGGAACTGTTAACGCAGAAGCTCAATGAATGGAGCGCGACTGCGGCAGGATGAGCCTCCGCATCGAATACGCAGGCACTTGCACCTCAAGAACAATACCGAAGCCCTCTCACCCCGCCGCCGTCTTCACCAGCAGATCCGCGATCTTCTCCGCCGAATTCTTCACCGCGAGCTTCTGCGCCGCCTTTTTCATCTCACCGGCCTTGCGCGGGTCATTTAAAATATCACGCACGGCATCAGCCAGCGTATCCGCATTCAGCTCACTCTCGCGCATCAGTCTGGCCGCACCAGCCTTGTCAAAGATCTCCGCATTGCGTGTCTGATGATCATCAGCGGCAGTAGGGTATGGCACCAGCAGACTCGGCACACCAAAGTACGCCAGTTCCGCCATTGATGAGGCTCCCGAGCGGGCGATTGCCAAATCCGACACACGATAGGCTAGGTCCATCCGGTGGCAGAAGGCGGCCACGTGCTGCTTGAGCAGAGGAATTTTGGCATATACATTCTTGACCTCCTCGTAGTCGGTCGGACCGGCGATGTGCAGCACCTGAATGCCCATGGCTTCAAATTGTTCGAGGGCCATGCCCACGGCGCGGTTCACGCCGCGTGCCCCCTGGCTGCCGCCCATGACCAGCAACGTACGCTTGTCCTTGTCCAATTTGAAGAACGCATGCGGATCGTCGCTGTTCTGCTTGCGCATGCCGCTGCGGATCGGCGTGCCGACGACACGCACATCTCCGTGCTTGGGGAAGTGCTCCTTGCAGGCTTCGAGACCGCACAGCACGATGTCGCTGTAGCGTGCGTTGAGGCGGTTCGCCTTGCCGGGAATGGCGTTGCTTTCGTGGATGAGTGTATGGCAGCCCTCTTTCCGCCCGGCGTACAACGGTGCAAAGGACGTAAATCCGCCCATGCCGAGCACCACATCCACCTCGTGATCGCGGATGATCTTCCGGCAGGCCTTGGTGCCCTTCCAAAGGCCTTTGAGAAAGCCAAACATCTTCGGCGACCACGGTTTAGGCATGGCGAGAAACGGCATCTTCTCGAACCGCAATTCCGGATGCCCCGAAGCGGCCAGGGTGTCGATCTTCTTTTCGCTGATGAGCAAAGTCACCTTGTGACCGCGTGAGGCCAGGACCTCACCTACGGCAATGCCAGGGAACAAATGCCCCCCGGTGCCACCACACGCGATAAGCACGTGGATGGACTTCGAATTGTTCTGTTTCACTACGGTTCAAAAAGGCTAAAGCTGTGGAGTCCAACGGCGCTTTCTGCGGATCACGGGGAGCTGATCCCAGGTCAGATGAACGCCTTGGCGGTGAATGTTGATCAGGATGCCGACCGCGACCATCGCGGCGACGAGACTGGACCCTCCGTAACTTACGAAAGGCAGCGGCAACCCCTTGTTGGGCAGCAAAGCAGTGGTCACGCCCATGTTCAAGAGCGCTTCCATGCCCAGCAAAAATGTCAGTCCAGCCCCCAAAAGCTTGCCAAACCGGTTCGGCGCATAGGACGAAACGACCATTCCGGCCATCACCAGCACCGCAAACGCCAGCACCACGGCCGCCGTCCCGCGCAGTCCCAGCTCCTCCCCGACCATGGGAAAAATGAAATCCGTATGGGCTTCGGGCAGGTAGGAGAGCTTCATGCGTCCCTCCCCCAAGCCACGCCCTTCCAGCCCGCCGGAGCCAAAAGCCAGCTTTGAAACCCACTGCTGCAAACCCAGGTCTTCCCGGTGCTTTTCGAGGTCAAACGTGACCATGATTCGCTCAAACCGGTTCGGCAGGAACTTGATCCCCGCCGCGAGGCCGCCCCCGCAGAGGACGACAATGATCGCCAGATAGCGCATCTTGGTGCCCGCCACAAACATCACACCGAGCCCCACCGCCGAAGCCAGCAAGGCACTGCCGAGGTCAAATTCGCAGCCGATCAGGGCCACGATGCCCAGCAGAATCAGGCCCGGCAGCACAAAACCACGCCAAAAAGTGCGCGTCAGCTCCTGGTGTATCCCAAACCAGCCAGCCAGAGCAATGATCAGCGCGATCTTCGCAAATTCCGACGGTTGCACACGAAAACCAACCACGCCCACGGCTTGCATGCCAATCCAGCGCCTCGACCCGTTGATTTTCACACCGATCATTGGGACATAGCACAGAGCCAGCAGCACAGCGGCAGCGATCAAAATGTGCCAGCGCCAGCGCATCCAAACGTTGTAATCCACCATAGCCATGACCACGCACAACACGGTCGCAGCCCCCAGCCAGCCCAACTGCCGCCACAGGGTCACGTAATCCTCACCGCCCTCATGCGCGACTTGAAACGTCGTGCTCGCCAGCATGGTGATTCCCAGCGCGATCAATGACAGCGCCGAAAGAATGAGCAGGAGGATGGAATATTTGGCCATGAAACCGAAAACGAGAATTTACTTCGCCGGGATCGCCAGTTTCATCCCTTCGCGCATGGCGTTGGGATTCTTGATGTTGTTCGCTTTTTGAATGGCTGCCACCGAGACGCCATACTTGGAGGCCAGGCGGTAGAGCGTCTCGCCCGATTTGAGCGTATGGGTGCGAGCCGTCCCTGCCTTGGCCACAGCTTTGGACGGAGCGTCTGCCACCACTTTCTTAGTCGGCTCAGCCTTCTTCGTCGCTGGCGGGGCTTCTGAGATCTTTTTCAGCATCTGCGAGGGCGGCGGCACAGGAATCGGCTTCACCAGCGGCTTGGCTTCCGCCTTGGTAACGAACCTTGGCTCATCCCGATCTCGAGGCCTGACGGCTTCCGGCTTGCTCGCTTCCACCTTCGGTGCGTTTTCCTGCAACAACGAGACGACATTCGGTTTTGTCGGAGGTGGCAGCGCGGCAGCAGCACTGGCAGGCGGCGCGGATGCGATTGCCGATGTGTTAGCATCAGCCACGAGGGAAGATGCGGCAGGCGGGGCTTCGTTCGGTGCCAGCAGCGAAATCGGTGACATCGTGGCGGCGGACAGACTCGCAGGTGCCTCGGATGGCTTCACCGCCTCACTGGGGACTTTCGTCGCCGGTGGCTGGTCTCTGACCACGAGAACGGCCTTTGTCACATCTTCTGTGACCATCATCGGCTTGAGCGTCTTCGGATTCACCGGAATCGCGCTTGGCACGGCTTGTCTCGGCACACGCAGCATGGTTCCAGGTCCGATTTGTAAACCTTTGTCGATCATGTTCAGCCGCGTGATCTCCGCTTCTGTGGAGCCAAATTTACCAGCGATGGACTTGATCGAGTCCCCAGAGCGCATCTCGTAGTTGTCGAACTGTTCCGTGTTCGCCGCTGCCAGCGCCTGGGCGGTGACGACTTCCGGTGAGGCCATGGGCAGTCCATTGCCAGTGCTCAGCGCGCGCGTCGCCTGGGTCACCGTCTGCTGCGGCTTCGTATCATCCCCCATGAAATCATAGATGATGATGCCGCCGATGAGGACGACATGGATCAGCAGCATGACCACAAACATCCGCGCCATCCCGGAGTTCGGCTCATGCTGGTTCCACTCACCCTCTTCCGTCACGAGCGCCACGCGGTGGCGATGCCGTTCACCATCCATCAGGTTGAGCAGCAGCTTGGTTTCTTTGGGCTTGGGTTTCATCTTCATAGGACCGTGGGGTCAGGGATTGTCGGGATTCGGGGTCTTTAAATTCAATTGAGTGAGTTCACGGCGTCACGAAACACATCACCCCGCTGGGCATAGCCGGTGTACATGTCGAACGAGGAGGTGCCTGGGCTGAGGATGATCGCATCCCCCGCCTGTGAGGCTTCAGTGGCCAGACGCACCGCGTCCGCCATGTCGCTGGCGCACTGGCACGGCAGCAGATCGCCAAAGGTTTGCCTCAGCTGCTCTGCGATCTCGCCGATCAGCACCATCGCGCGCACCTGACCGTTCAGGCCAGCACGCAGCGGCGTGTAGTCGAGTTCCTTGTCCTTGCCGCCGGCGATCAGCACGATCGGGCGCTCCTGCGAACGCAGGCAGGCTTCCAGCGCATGCAGGTTGGTCGCCTTGGAGTCATTGATGTATTCGCGGTCATGCAGCGTACGCACCAGTTCGCAGCGGTGCCGTGGCGGTTCATAGCTTTCCATCGCCTTCAGCATGCTGGAGTACTCCAGGCCAAAGACACGTCCGGTCATCAGCGCGGCCAGCACGTTTTCCATGTTGTGTTTGCCACGCAGTTTCAACCCGCTCGCGCTGCCGATCTCCTGGCCCAAATGATAAAAGCTGCCGGCGTTGTAGGTGTAGCCCGCCTCCTCGCCATAGGCGGAAAAGGTCCAGCGCTGGGCTGCGCCGGAGGACACGCTCTCACCTGCGCGCACGATGGCCACATCATCTGCTGTGACATTCTCAAACACCCGCGCCTTCGCGACAAAGTACGCCTCCATGTTCGGATAACGGTCGAGATGATCCGGCGCAAAGTTGAGCCACAGGGTGGCCTTCGTGCGGAAGTCCCGAATGGTTTCGAGCTGAAAACTGCTGATCTCAAGCGCGAGCACATCGTAACGTACGCCGCTTGCGACAACTTCACTCAAGGACACTCCATGATTGCCGCAGGGCAGTGACTTCATGCCACAGCCGTTGAACAGCGCTGCGATCAGCTCCGTGCAGGTGCTCTTGCCGTTCGTGCCAGTGATCGCCGCCATCGGCATGTCCGTCAGATGGAAGGCGAACTCGGTCTCGCCCACCAACGGAACATCCGCATCCGTGAATTTTTTCGGCAACGGCCAGTGTTCATCCAGCCCAGGGCTGATGATCACCTGCTGAAACTCACCGGGCTTGACGATGAAATCGCGCGCAGCCTGCCCGAGCACACATTTAAAATCCTCAACTGGCTTTGCCTTGTCGCCCTCATCAAAAATCGTCACCTCCGCGCCATGCAGGCGCGCCAGACGTGCGGCACCGAGGCCGCTGCGTCCAGCACCGAGAATAGCGAAGTGTTGTGAGGCGAAGCGCATGATTTTAACGAAGCTTGAGCGTGGCAAGACCGAGCATGGCGAAGAGCAGCGAGAGCACCCAGAAGCGCACGATGACCTGATTTTCGTGCCAGCCGCCGAGTTCGAAATGATGATGGATCGGAGCCATGCGGAAGATGCGCTTGCCGCGCTTCTTGAAGCTCCAGACCTGCAGAATGACACTCATCGCCTCCATCACAAACACACCGCCGACGAGGGCCAGCACGATCTCCTGTTTGCAGCCGATGGCCAGCGCTGCAATGCAGCCGCCCAGCGCCAGCGAACCCGTGTCTCCCATGAACATCTTCGCCGGATGCGCATTGAACCAGAGGAAGCCGAGGCAGGCACCAGCCATGGCCATCGCCACGATGGGCAGTTCGTTGGCCAGACTGTGGTGCGCAACGCCAAGGTATTCGGAATACTTCGCGTTGCCGCAGATGTAGCCAAACGCGGCATAAGCCAGCGAGGTGGTGATCGAGCAGCCGGTGGCAAGGCCGTCCAACCCGTCGGTGAGATTCACGGCATTCGAAGCGCCAACAATGATGAAGGCGAAAAACACGACAGCAAAGAACTGCATGTCCGAGATCACAGCATCTTTCACGAAGGGAATGTAGAGCGCGCGCAGAGTGACGCCATTGTCCGCAGGCACGGCATAGGCGAACAACAGACCGGCCACCAACGCCACGGAGGTCTGCCAGACGAGCTTGGTGCGGGCGCTCGCTCCTTTGGAATTCTTTTTGCTGATCTTCAGATAATCATCATAAAATCCCAGGGCACCGAGGCCGATGGTGGTGAAAAGCACCGTCCAGACCATGATGTTGTCCCACTTGGCCCACATAAGTGTGGAGAAGATAATTGCTCCCAAAATGAGGATGCCACCCATGGTCGGTGTTCCCGCCTTCTTGCCTTGCAGCTCGAACAGTTTTCCAACCTCTTCGGCGGTACGCACTGGCTGACCAAGCTTCAAAGAAACGAGTTTGCAGATCAGCTTATTTCCATACATCAGCGAGAGCACAAACGCTGTGACTGCGGCACCACCAGCACGGAACGTGTGGTACTTGAAGAGGTTGAGGATCTTGTACAGAGCAGCGTCATCGCTGATCCAGTGATGAGCGGTGAGCCATTCCCTGAGTTCGTAAAGCCAGTACATCATGAGGCGGAAAAATGTGTAAGAACCTGTTCCATGCGTGCGGAGCGACTGCCTTTGAGCAGCACCACGTCTCCCTCCCGCAACCACTCCCGCAGACGTGCGGCACAGGTTGCGTGATCGGGAAAATGTTCAGAAGACACGGCCTTCGAGGCTTCGGTGATCCATGCGGCCTCGTTGCCGCCCACGCTGAATACAGCATCAAGCTTGAGCGAACCGGCGAACTCGCCCACCCGGCGATGTTCCGTTTCCGCAATCGACCCCAGCTCACCCATGCGGCCCAGCACCGCCACACGGCGGCTCCCGGCTGTTCCCAGCGTGCTCAGCGTGCGCAAACCTGCGATCATGCTGTCTGGATTCGCGTTGTAGGAATCATCAATGAACTGAATGCCCGCAACGACCTTCGGCTCCACACGGCCGCCCGTAAGCTTCGCCTGATTCAGCGCATCCGCGATCTCAGCAGGCGCTATGCCCTGCCTCCAGCCCATGCAGGCCGCCAGCGCGGCATTGCCGACCATGTGCTCGCCGAGAATGGGCAGGCGGGTTTCCACTTTTTCGCCGCCAAAATCGAGCGTGAAAGTCGTTCCCGTCGCATCGGCGCGCAGATTAGAAGCCGCCACATCGCCGCAGCCAACACCCGCCGTCGAGACACTGCCCAGGCAGTGACGGGCGATGACCTTGCTATACTTGTCATTGGCATTCAGCACCACCACGCCGCCAGCACGCACATTCGCAGCCAGCGTGCCTTTTTCCCACGCAATCGCATCCTGCGTACCCATGTATTCGATGTGGGCCATGCCGATGTTGGTGATGATGCCAGCATCCGGTTTGGCGATGTCCGTGAGCACTTTGATTTCACCCGGATGGTTCATGCCCATCTCGGTCACGCAGCACTGGTCGCCTTCACTCAGCGAAAGCAGCGTCAGCGGCAGGCCGATGTGATTGTTCAGATTGCCCACGGTGGCACGCGTCTGGCATTTGCGCGCCATGATGACCGCCGCGAGGTCCTTGGTGGAGGTCTTCCCATTGCTGCCGGTCAGGCCGATGATCAGCGGCGCATGATGCTCACGATAACCGCGCGCCATGTTTTGCAGCGCCAGCAAGGTGTCGCCTGTTTCAATCACAGCACATGGCAGCGGCCCCCAGGCCGGATCAATCCTGCTGACCACGACGGCTGCCGCACCCGCTGCAGCCACCTGCGGGATGAAATCATGCGCGTCAAATTTGTCCCCCACCAGAGCCACGAACACCTCACCGGAGGTGATTTTGCGCGAGTCGGTGTTCACGTTCGTCACCAGGCGCGAGCCATCGCCACGCAGTGTGCCTGCGGCGAATTGGGACAGGGTCTGGAGGGAAACGGGGGTCATCGATTGAATCGGTCAGGACGATCAGGTGGCGCAGGGCGGTCAGGTCGGTCAAACCCACCACGCATGGCTTCGCGCTCAGCATCTTTTTCTTCGCGCTCGGCAGCACGCTCCGCTTTGAGTTGGTGAAGGAAGAACCGGGCGATTTTGCGATCATCGAATGGATGCTTTTTACCCTGAATGTCCTGATAGTCTTCGTGCCCCTTGCCAGCAATGAGCACCAGATCGCCGTCCCACGCATTCTGCATCGCTGTCTGGATGGCCTCACGGCGGTCCATGATGATGGCGTGCTTCTGCGGGCGGGCGAAGCCAGCCTTGGCGTCGTCCAAAATCTGCTGCGGATCTTCGGTGCGCGGATTGTCGGAGGTGAGCACGCAGATGTCGCTGCCGGCTTCCGCCGCAGCCGCCATCTTCGCACGCTTGGTCCGGTCCCGGTCGCCTCCACAGCCGAACACCGTGATAAGGCGGCGCGGACGCAGCGCTCGTGCGGTGCGCAGCGCATTTTCCAAACCGTCCGGCGTATGCGCGTAATCGACGAAGACATGGAAGCGCGAATTTTCAGACACCCGCTCCATGCGTCCCGGCACCTGCGGCGCGTGTTGCAGGCTCTTGACGGCTTCACGCAGGTTCAATCCCACGCCCTGAGCCGCAGCGAGTGCACCGAGCGCGTTGTAAACGTTGAAGTCGCCAATAAGCGGAAGGCGCACCAGGAAGCTGCGGCCTTTCGCTTCAAGTTCAAACGTCGTGCCGCTCATGTCATAGCGGACATTGATGGCGCGATACTCACACCCCACTCCGAAGCCGAAACGCACGACGCGGCCAGTGTATTCAAAACGCTGGGCCAGCTTGCGCCCCCACGAGTCGTCACCATTGATGATCAAGGCCGAGCGCTTCGATGAATCGGCAGTGACTTGAAACAGGTGCACCTTGGCATCGAAGTACCTCTCCATCGTACCGTGGTAGTCCAGATGGTCCTGCGAGAGGTTCGTGAAAATGGCGGCCGCAAACGGCAGCCCATAGATGCGGTCCTGATCCAGCGCGTGAGAGGACACTTCCATGACGCAGGCACGGCAGCCGTTGCCGCGCATGCCAGCCAACAGGCCCTGGATTTCGAGTGATTCCGGCGTGGTGTGTGAGGCAGGTATCTGCTCACCGTCGCCAAGTTCGTAAAATACCGTGCCCAGCAATCCGCTGCGCATCTGCGCGGAATTGAACAGATGGTGCAGCAGAAACGCCGTGGTGGTCTTGCCATTCGTACCGGTGATGCCGGCAATGGTGAGTCCTTTGGCCGGGAAGCCGTTCAGCGTCGCAGCAGCCTGCGCAAGAGCAGTGCGCGAGTGCCGCACATGCACCCACGGCACCGTGCAGTCTTCCGCCGGAGCCTTTTCGGCAATGATCGCCGCTGCGCCAAGCTCGATCGCCTTGGCGATGAAGTCATGACCGTCAGCATGCGTGCCACGAATGGCGACGAAGGCAATGCCAGGGCCGATCAAGCGTGAATCATACGCCAGGCCGGTGATGTCAGTGTCGAGGCTGCCGGAAACCGCCGGCTTGTCGAGATGGGGAATAATGTCGCGAAGTATCATTGAACGCCTCCTTTCGCCGCCACCTTGATGGGGCGTTCATTGCGAATGGCCAGATGATCGAGCGTTTCCCGCACGACCTCGGCAAAAATGGGTGCCGCAACACGACCGCCGCGAACCATCGCCGAGCTCTCGGCTTTCGGGTCGTCGAGCATCACCAAGCACACGAGCTTGGGATTGTCGATCGGTGCCATGCCGATAAAGGACGTCAGGTAGGAGCCGTCGATGTAGCGTTTCTTTTCAGGATCGTAGCGCCGCGTGGTGCCGGTTTTGCCTCCGATCCGCACCTCGGGCAGCGCCGCGCGCTTGCCCGTGCCTTCCAGGACGACACCTTCGAGGAAATCGCGCAACAAACCAGCCGTCTTGACGCTGCACACCTGCCAGACCGGCTGCGGCGGCATGACTTCGGTGTCGCCATTCGGTTTGACGATGCGGTCGATGAGCCGCGGCTTCATGAGCACGCCGCCGTTGGCAATGGCTCCATAGGCCATGCACATCTGCAGCGGGGTGACTGATACTTCATATCCAATAGGCATGCGTGAATAGGTGGTGTTGCTCCATTTACCGGTGTTCATGTAGCCGGCTTTTTCGCCGAGAAGACCGATTCCGGTGGGAGAACCAAAACCAAACCTTGTGGCATAGTCGAGCATCATGTCCTGTCCAACACGTTTGCTGATTTTGTACATGCCAATGTTGCTGGAATGAACCAGCACTCCCTTGACAGTTTGCATGCCCAAAGGTTCGTCATCACTGAGTTTCACCTTACGAACTGGGTCTTCGTAATACATGTTGCCGCAGTCAATTTTCTCACCGGGGGTGATCTTTTTATTGTCCAGCCCCGCCGCGAGCGTGACGACTTTAAAAATCGAGCCCGGTTCATACGGCTCGGCGATCACGTGATTGGTCCATGTGCTGACATCGGGATTACTCAGATCACGATGCGGACGCGCCGCCATGGCCAGCACTGTGCCCGTGGAGGGTTCAGTCACAACGATGACCACCCGGCGCGCCTTGTTGGCTTTCCACGCCCGCTCGCAGATCGCTTCGACGTTATCCTGCAACTGCATGTCAATGGCCAGGTGTACGTCACTACCGTGCAGCGGATCAAGGACTTGACTGCGATAGGAAGGAAGCTCGTGGCCGGACTTGTCACGCTCGATCAACTGCTCGCCAGGAACGCCCGTGAGTCGGGCATCCATGAGTTTTTCGACCCCCCAGCGCCCCTTGTTGGCGTTGTCAGTGTCCCCCAGAACCAGTGACAAGCGATCTTGCGCGGGGAAGCGGCGTGCCACCGTAGGACGCGTGTAGATGCCGAAAATGTGCTTGTCCTTGAACAGCGTGCTCCAATGCTTTGCGGTCTCCACATCCACCAGTTTCGCGAGAACGATTTCCGGTTTGTCCGAGGCAATCTGGCTGCGGATTTCCTCTTCAGACTGCGGGAGAATGCCCGACAGCACTTTGGCCACATGGTCATGGTAGGCCGCCAGGGTGTCCGCATCCCCAAGCTCTGCACGGAGATCGACGGCCTTCACGCCGCGAATGGCCGCCAGACGGTGCCTGACCGTGATCACTTCACGCAGATGCGTCCGATCCGTGTAGAGCTCACGCACATCTTCATCATGCGCGAGGTATTCACCGCTCAGATCTTTGATCGCACCCCGGTGCGCAGGCAGCACGATATGCCGCTGGTATTTCCGCGCCGCGAGCTCCACCAGACGCGGTGATTCCTTGATCTGAACGACCGCAAGACGCCACGTCACCAGGGAAAAACCCGCCAGCAGCACAAACAGCAGCAGCAGCATGCGGCGGCACACCGGGCGATCCCGGCGGAGCTGAATTTGATTTGGCAGGGGCTGACTCACGGGGCCTTGGGCGTGTTTTGGGCGACAGAGGGGTCCGCAGCCGGTGCAACGGCTTTCGCCGGCTGCTCAGGCAGAGGTTTGAGAAGAAGAATTCCGTGCTTCGTGATCGGACGCAGCAGGGTTCCCGCATTGGTTAGGCGCGGCTGCACACGGTCCCGTGTGAGCATCGTTTCAATGCGGTTGTTCATGGCGAGAATCTCGGCATTCAGCAGTCGCATTTCGGCTTCCACCTTGCGCTGATCTTCCCCAATGGCACGCACCCGGTTCTTGCTCACCACGATACCGAGCCCCACGAGCGCGAGCGAAGCCACGACGATCAAGATCGCCGTGATCGTGGGCAGGCCGAGGCTGTTGCGGTAGCGATTGCGCGGGCGTGGTTTCATACGGGGAGTCGTTCGGCGACGCGCAGCACCGCGCTGCGCGCACGAGGGTTCAGTGCGATCTCTTGCGCCGTGGCCTGGACGGGCTTGCGCGTGATAAGTTTCAGCACGCAGTCCGGGTTTTTGCGCGCCTCCGGCCACTCAGGACGGTCAATGGTTGGCGCCGCCAGGTGCTGCAGCGTCTGTTTGACGATCCGGTCTTCCAGCGAGTGAAAGGAGATGACACCCAGCCTGCCCCCGGGCTTCAGCCAGCGTGGCGCAGCGGCCAGAAAGTCGTGCAGCGCAGCCAGTTCATCATTCACCGCGATGCGCAGCGCCTGAAACACGAGAGTGGCCGGGTGGCGCTTCCCACGCTTTGGCGATGCCGTGGCAACGATCTCTGCAAACTGCAGCGTCGTCTTAATCACCTGCGTGGCACGCGCTTTGACAATCGCCCGTGCAATCCGGCGGCCATTCGGCTCCTCACCATACTCAAAGAAGATGCGCATCAGCTCCGCCTCATCCTCTGTGTTTACCAGATCCGCAGCAGTGCGTGACGATTCCGTGTCCATGCGCAGATCCAGCGGCCCGTCTCTCATGAACGAGAACCCACGCGCCGCATCATCCAGCTGATGGCTCGACACCCCAATATCCACCAGCATCCCGTCGAAACCGGAAACCCCGGTCTCTTCAACGATTTGCGGGAAGTTGCGAAAATTGCCGCGCAAGGCGCAAAACTGCGCAGCAAATGGCTTCAGCCGTTCCGTGGCATGTTTCAGCGCATTCTGATCCTGATCCATCGCCACGACCCGTGCCCCATGCTGGAGCAGCGCCTCAGAATGCCCGCCACCGCCTAGCGTGCCGTCGAAAAAAAGCTTACCCGGAGCAGGCTCCAGCAACGCAACGACTTCCGCCAGCAGGACGGGCGCATGATAAAAGGGCAGATTTCGCATAGCAGCTTCGGGAGGTGTAGGTTCCGGAGCATCCCCCCCGCCCCCTCCGCCCTGTCGTGTCACCAAAGTGCCACGCCCCCAAGGCATGAGATCGTCCATGGCATCTGTGGCACCGAACCAGGCCCAGCTTCCCACTTGAGAAAATTCAATCAGTCTGGAAATCCCAGCAAACCATTTCCTCACGGACAACCCATCCCCTCGGACTGGCCGGGGAGAGAGTCGCGACAAAGGATAACCTATGGCTGAGAGCGCGTTCATCAAAGAAACGGAATGACACAGCTGTCGAATGTTCGAAGCGTGACAAGAAAGGCCGTAAACCTAAAAATCTAACTAATCCTTATAATCGAGAGACTGTATTCTTGGCAATCGCCTATTTTCAGAATTTTCACTCTCTGATAGAATGATCAGAATACTGTTCATTCGAGTAACTAGAGGTTTTAGAGATATCCTCAAATCGAGTTGGGCAGTAACTCTCTCTTCTACAACACAGGCCATACTTTTCCACCACAGATCCACCCAGATCGAGAAACAAGACACCCTTCAAACCGTGTTTACTTTTTTCGACATCTTAATATTTACCTCTCCATTCCAAGAGGAATCTCGACAGAAGGGCGGAAGTATTGCTAGCCTCGCACAAATTGTAACAATTCCGACCCAGCAATCACTATGGCCAAAAAACCTGCTCCCAAGAAGGCACCTGCTAAAAAGCCTGCGACATCCAAAAAGCCAGCCGTAGTGAAAAAGAAGCCGGCACCCGTGAAAAAAGCACCCGCGCCAAAGAAAAAGCCTCAGGCCGTGAAACCCAAGGCGGTCACCCAACCAGCGCCTGCCGCCCCCGTCAAAAAAGCTGAGCCCGCGCCCGTCTTTAAGCCAGTCTTTGAAGCACCCGCTCCAAAACCTGCCGCAGCCCCCTCCCCCGCACCCAGCGCCAAACCAGTCATGAAGACCGGATCAGGTGGCGTCACCGCACTGACCATCGCCGCCCAAGCCTCAGCAGGAGCCGCAGCCAATGGCAACTCACATCCCGCCAACATCCTCGTGCTCGTCAGCAGCGGCGGCTGGCCAGTCACCGAACTGACCAAAGATCACTTCACCCTCATGGAGTACTTTGAAGTTCCCGGCCAGCAGGCCCCCTTCAGCAACAACATCACCTCCTTCCGCAACGTCGGCACCGGTGCCTACCTCCTCCAGGTCAAGCCCATCAACGGCGCCCCTTGGCGCACCGGCCATCACCTCGCCCAAATCCTCGTCTCCTCCGCCGACGATCGCCAGGGCCAGGGTGCCGTAAAATTGATCATCCGCTAGCACCTCCGGGCTCCCTTAAATCGTCCTCGATCCCGCCGCTCCGCTTCAAGTCCGCAGGACAGTCCGGCACCTCGGAGGACTGCCCCACTCCCTCTGCCTCCACGATTCCCCATCGACAGCATAAACACCTCCGCTAGCATGCGCCGCATGAACCGCCGTACCTTCCTCGCGCAATCTCTCGCCGCCACCGCCGCCGCATCCCTTTCCCAGGCCGCCACCGGTGCCAAACTCGCCCTCGGCCTTGATCACTTCGCTGTGCGCGCCACCGGCTGGAAAGCAGCACAGTTCATCGACTACGCCGCGTCCCTGAAACTCGACACCCTGTTCATCTCCGAACTCCATGTGTTCGAAAACTTCGAAGAAGACTATCTC
>NZ_JAQSEA010000233.1 GCF_029946185.1 Prosthecobacter sp. | reverse complement strand
CGGCCAGCCGCCGCTCAGCACCACACTCAATGCTCCCGCAGGCCAGGCACCTTGGGCTTCGACTCCGGCATCATCCGCAGCAATGCCATCATCAGCTTCGTACGATTTGGCCTCCGGGCTCTCGGGAAGCGGACAGCCCAATCAATCACGCTTCATTCCTGGTGCGCCAGCTTTGCCAACCATGGCCCCCATGGGTGGTGCCGGCGGCATGCCTGGCATGCTCCACAATCTGCAAGGCACGTCACTTCTCGGCAGAGATGTGTCACCCGCCCCATTGACGCCAGTCACACAACCGCTCCTTTCATCGGCTGCCCCATCACTCAGTCTGGGCGGCCCCCTCGGGCAGGACCCATCCTCGGCTGCATACATGGCCCCGATTCCACCCGGAAGGAGCATTGCCACGCTCAGGGCACCGCGCGGGACCAATTTCATCAGGCTCGCATTCGCCGCCACCTTCCTCCTCGGATTTCTTGGTCTCGTCGGATTTCTTTTGAAGGACTATCTCCCTGGGCTGCTCCCCATCCTAACGGGCAATGATGTGACTGAAGAAACTTCCAAGGAAGATCACGGCACGCATTCCAATCAAACGATCACTGAAAAGTTAGCCCAGATTCCTTCATCCCCTTCCGAGGACCGGACCAAGCCAACTCCAATCACAGTCGGCTTTGATCCTCAAGAAACAACGCCCTTGAAGGTGGAATCTGGTGCAACTGAGGAGCGGATCGCCAAAGCCATTCCGTCCCACCCACCGCCCACAGCCAGCACCCTGCCGATGGCTGGCACACCCGTGCCGCCTGCTGGCACCCTTCTCGAAGTCCCTGCCAAACCTGCGATGAATGCAGAGTCCTCTGCTGGCCCGACGGCCTCGCCCACCTCTCTGGCTCAGTCACACACCATCGAGGAAGAAGATGTCCCGGCTGCGGCCCGGCCTGCCGTTGAAGCGCTCAAAAACTTCCTCTTCTCGAAATCCCTCGAAGAACGTCTGAAATACACACTCGGCGCCGACGTCATGAAACCCCACATGGAGCGCTATTATGCGCATGCGCCGGATGGCCCCATCTTGGTGGACCGCATTCAGTTTGTCCGCATGGACCCCAACCCCGAGCTCGGTTCCGGCAAACACTGCATCCTCAGCTTGGAAAACAAAACCTGGGAGTTTTCAGTTCCGGTCATGCTGGAGGAGAAGGAGGACGGCTTTAAGGTGGACTGGGTCGCCTTTGTGGAATTCAAAGACCGTATGTTGGAAAAATTCTTCCAAACATACATGCCCGGCAAGGCCTGTTTTCATGTCGGCATCATCCGCCATCATTACTTCGAAGACGGCGTGCCCAACGTGGATCGTAAAGATGCTTTCCGTGTGAGCCCAGCCCCGCCCAATTCCTTCCAAGGATCCGTCTTCATCGACAAGGACTCTCAACTCGCCCAGGAACTGCGCAACCGCATGCCATGGGAAACCCATGTGTGGGCTGTGGTGGAGCTGGAATGGAAGAAGCTTGGCTCACAGCAGTGGGTTGAACTCAGCGCGGTCCCGCAGATGCATTGGTATTCCCTGCCGATGACTCCCAAAACCTTTTCAACGGCACAGAAAACCTCTGACCCCGAAGAGCTGCCGGCAGGCATTTCTAAGAATGGGAGCCGTGGCAAATCCGGCGCTCCATCCAATAACATGCCTCCTCCAGGCATCCGCAAATCCACGCCAGGCCTGCCTGACACGATCAAGCGGCCCATTCCCGGAGGGCGCTGAAGTCAAAAAAGACGCAGCGCCTGAACTCAGCTGACTTCCAGCTTGCCCGTGCTGTCTCCCACCTTCTCAGCAGGCACGCCGAGACGATCCAGCATTGAGAGGTAAAGATTCGTCATCGGTGTTTCGCCCGGCAGAACCATGCGTTTGCCCGGCGTGAAAGTGCCACCGGCACGCCCTGCCAGCAGGATCGGCAGGTTGTCGTGATTATGACGGTTGCCATCTCCGATGCCACCGCCGAAAACGATCATCGAGTTGTCCAGCAGCGTACTGTCGCCTTCCTTCACCGATTTCATCTTGTCGAGGAAGTAACCGAACTGCCGCAGATAGAACTGGTCGATCTTCGCAATCTTGGCCAACTTCTGCGGATCGCTCTGGTGATGTGACAGTGAATGATGTGCGTCCGGCACGCCGAGTTCAGGGAAGCTGCGATTGCTGCCGTCATGGGCCAGCATGAAAGTCGAAAGGCGCGTCGTGTCCGTCTGAAACGCCAGCACCATCAGGTCAAACATGGTGCGGATATGCTCCTCGTAGGAATCCGGGATGCCTGCCGGGATTTTGACATCCGGCATCTGCGAGGAAAACTTCTCCGCGCGCTCAATGCGCAGTTCAATATCCCGCACCGCGGAAAAATATTCGTCCAGTTTGCGGCGATCACCGGCATCCACCTTGCCCTGCAGGCTTTTTGCTTCGTCCAGCACCGTGTCGAGAATGCTTTTCTGCATGCGCTTGGCACGCGCCGCTTCAGGCCCCGTTCCAGCCGAGGCACCGATGCCAAACATGCGCTCAAACACCAGGCGGGGGTCCATTTCAGGAGCCATCGGCATGGTCTCGTTTTTCCATGCCAGATTAAACTGGTAGGCGCAGGAATAGCCGGAATCGCACTTGCCCGAACTGCGCTGCCCATCGGTGCTCAACTCCAGCGATGGCAATCGTGTGAGATGGCCGATTTTTTGTGCCGCGATCTGATCCACCGAGACACCGACGTGAATATCGGCCCCTGCCGTTTTCTTTGGCATGCAGCCGGTGAGAAATGTCGCTGTTGCACGTGCATGGTCACCACCGCCATTGCCATGGCTGCGGGCGAAATCCTGCATCAGTCCCGAGACCACCATGAAATCATTGCGATGTTTCTCGATCTGCATCAACGAAGGCGAAAGCTGGTAGCCCGCGCCCTCACCCGTGGGCATCCATTGCTCCACATTCACACCGTTGGGAATGTACATCCATGCGGCACGCATGGGCTTGGCCGCTGGTTTGGTCACAGCAAACGCACGCGAACCGAATGATTCCAGCAGCGGCAGGGTAATCATCGATCCCAGCCCCCTCAAAACCTGACGGCGGCTGAGTGAATGTGCTGCGAGAGATGTTTCACGAAACTCGTTCATATACATTGTGAATACGTCAGTAAGGGCAAGAAACTTTCGTGCCAAACTGTAGCATTGTAGGCTTAACCGTCACGAAAGTAGTTGAAATTCCGGAGCGACACGGCCCGATTACACTTCCCCCGTCAATCCCCACACCAAAAACATGAAAAACATCCGGCTCCTAATCATTTCCATCGCTTCCCTTGCCATCACTGGCTTTGCCCAGGATGCCAGCGTCGCCGTCATCGAACTTAAGCCCAGCGCAAATCCAGCGTCGCCGCTCAGCTACGATAAGACCGAACTCAGCGTCACCGCAGGTCAGAAGGTGAAGCTCACGCTCAACAACTCCGGTGGCGTGCTGCCACAGCCCCATAATTTCCTGCTGCTGAAGCCAGGTAAAATGGACGCCGTGGGCGCCCTCGCCAACGCCATGCTCGCCGATCCTCAGGGCATGGCGAAAAGCTACATCCCCGAAGCCGCAAAGCCTGACATCGTGGCCAACACCAAGCTCGTGCAGCCAAACCAGAGCGAGACCATTGAGTTCACCGCACCTGCCGAAGCTGGTGACTACCCTTACATCTGCACCTTCCCCGGCCACTGGATGCTGATGCGCGGTGTGATGCACGTCACCAAGTAATTTGTTCCTTCATTTAGCGCTCCCTCATGAAACACCTCCTCATTCCAACGTTCATTGCCCTGCTCTCGCTCACGTCCATCGTTCGTGGCGAGGAGGGCAAACTCGAAGTCAACGGGCTCACCTTCAAGTTCGCCACTCCTTGGGCCGAAATCCAAAGCACGGGCATGTTCCGCGCAGGAACACTGACCGCCAAGGTGGAAGGAGCCGAGAAGCCGGTTGAAGCCGTGTTTTACAGCTTCCCAGGCCCTGGTGGCGGTGGCGACACCGAAGCCAACGTGAAACGCTGGCTGGGACAGTTTCAGGGTACGCCTGAATCAAAGCGCGAAGAGCTGGATGCCAACGGCACCAAGATCACACTGGTGACCGCCACCGGCACCTACAATGACGGTCCCCCCATGGGAGCCAAAACTCCGCGTGAGAACTACACCCTCATCGCCGCCATTGTGCCTGCCGGAGAGTCGAACATCTTTGTGAAACTAACGGGACCCAAGGACGCCATCAGCAAGCTGGCGGAAGAGTTCAAAAAGATCGTTCTCAGTCCGTTCGCCAAGTAAGCCAAATCTTCGAACGAGAATTATTCTCACACCAGAGCGGACGGGTTAACCGTCCGCTTTTTTGTGCTTTATGCCTGCGTAGGAGGCCCAATTCAAACACCCCATAAATCGGCAGCGGACCGCCACCCAGCTGAATCAATGCCAGAGTTGGCACGCGCAATGCTCAGCACTCGCATCGGAGTTCAATCCAATCACCGACTTATGCTCAAATACACACCCACACGAATCTGGAGCGGTCTTGCCATCACGGCAATGGCTGCCGTCACCTCACTCGCATTCAGCCTCGGCGAAGTCCGTGCTCAGGATGCGGCGCCACCAGCTCCGGCACCCGCTGCTGTAGCACCAGCCCCCGCTCCGGCGCCGGCCCCCGCTCCAGCACCAGCTGTAGCCGCCGAGGCCGCCCCAGCTGCTCCCGAGGCTGCTGCAGGCCCTTCGGTAGAACTCTTCACCACCAACAATCTTTGGATGATGATCGCCGCCGCTCTGGTGTTCATCATGCATCTTGGTTTCGCGTGTGTTGAGTCCGGCCTGACCCAGTCCAAGAACACGGTGAACATTCTGTTCAAGAACACGCTCATTCCCTGCATCGGCCTCCTGACCTATGCGCTGTGCGGCTTCAACCTGATGTATCCTGGATTCGCGGATGGTGATTCCCAGTTCTGGTTCAAATTCGCCGGCTTCGGCGTCGCCCCTGCCGCAGATGGTCTCACCTCCGCCTACAACGTGGGTTACACTTACTGGACTGACTTCCTCTTCCAGGCCATGTTCGCCGCCACTGCCGCCACCATCGTTTCTGGTGCCGTTGCAGAGCGTGTGAAACTCGGCACCTTCATGGTGTTCTCCATCCTCTTCGTGGCGATCGCCTACCCGATCGCAGGCAGCTGGAAGTGGGGCAATGGCTGGCTGAACCGCCTCGAAACTCCTTTCTACGACTTTGCGGGTTCCACGCTCGTCCACTCCGTGGGTGGCTGGGGTGCCCTCGCTGGCATCCTGCTCCTCGGGCCACGTCTCGGCAAATACCTCCCCGGCGGCAAAAGCAAGCCCATCCTTGGTCACAGCATGCCTCTCGCCACGATTGGTGTCTTCCTTCTCTGGCTCGGCTGGTTCGGATTCAACGGCGGCTCTGTCCTTTCGGCTGATCCGGCCCTCGTGTCCCTCACACTGGTGACCACCTGCCTCGCCGCTGCTGCTGGTGGTGTTGCCGCAGCCCTCGCCTCAGTCATCCTGCTCAAGAAGCCTGACCTCTCCATGGCACTCAACGGCATCCTCGCAGGTCTCGTCGGCATCACCGCTGGCGCTGACCAAATGGCCGCAGCAAGCTCCATCTACATTGGCGCGATCGCTGGTGTGCTCGTTGTCGTCTCGGTTCTGTTCTTCGACAAGATCAAGATCGACGATCCAGTGGGTGCCGTTTCCGTCCACCTTGTCTGCGGTATCTGGGGCACGCTGGCTGTCGGCATCTTCGGTGCCAAGGCCGGGATGCCTCAGCTCATGAGCCAGCTCAAGGGTGTCGCCGCTTACGGAGTGTTCACCTTCGTGTTCGCCTTCGTCCTGTTCCTGATCCTGAAGATCATCATGGGACTTCGTGTCAGCCCTGAGGAAGAAATCGAAGGTCTCGACATCGGGGAACACGGCAACGTGGCCTACCCCGACTTCCAGGCCAATCACTAATCTGGGTTAGCCAGCACAGTTTTATCAACTCCCTAACTCCCCGGCACGCTCTGCGGCCGGGGAGTTTTTTTTAATGTTGGCACGCAGTTTGCTTTCAGTGACATATCCGCCTTTCTGCACCGCCAGACGGTGCTGAAGACGGCCAACCACCCATCCACACCTCTCACTCAATGACTCGACATCTGTCATCATGGCGCACCCTCGTGTGCGGTCTTCTCGTCACATCCGTTTTTTGTAGCGGGGACCTCCTTGCCCAAGATGCTGCTCCGGCACCTGCGGCCGAGCCTGCTGCGGCCACGATGGAACAACGTGTTTTCGACTTGGAAAAATACGTGACCAATGGCAAGCCTGGTGAGGAGGGCACCAACACATGGAAGTCCAACATCGCGGGTCCTGGCCCGGGTCACAATGCCTGGCAGATGGTCAGCACTGCGCTGGTGATCTTCATGACTCTTCCCGGCCTCGCCCTTTTCTACGGCGGCCTCGTCCGCAAGAAAAACGTGCTCTCCGTCATCGCCCAGTGCATGGGCATCGCTGGTCTCGTCACCATCCTGTGGTGGGCCTGCGGATACAGCCTGTCCTTTGGAGCGGGCAATGCCTACGTCGGCGATTTCTCCATGAAGATGCTCGAAGGCGTATCTCCTTACGCTTCCGGCGCTGGCTTCTGGTGGATCTCTGACGCCATGTGGTGCATGTTCCAGCTCAGCTTTGCCATCATCACCCCTGCACTGATCGTCGGTGCCATCGCCGAGCGCATGAAGTTCATCTCGGTGCTGGTCTTCGTGACCCTGTGGATGTTCGCCGTTTATTTCCCCTTCGCCCACATGGTTTGGAGCGGCACAGGCTTCATGTGCGGTCCGTTGAATCCGAATGCCTCCATCAAAGCCCTCGACTTCGCGGGCGGCACAGTCGTTCACATGACCTCCGGCTGGAGCGCGCTCGTGCTCTGCATCCTGCTTGGCAAACGCAAAGGTTACGGCAAAGAACCCATGGCACCCCACAGCATGGTGCTTTGCGCAATCGGCACCGGCATGCTCTGGGTCGGCTGGTATGGTTTCAATGCAGGTTCCGCCCTCGGTGCTGACGGTATCGCCGCCAACGCCTTCATGACCACCACGCTCGCGGCAGCCACCGCCGGTTTCGTCTGGGCTGTCACCGAATGGATCCTCAAAGGCAAGCCTTCTGTCCTCGGCTTCTGCTCGGGCATCGTTGCTGGTCTTGTGGTCATCACTCCTGCGGCAGGCTTCGTCACCGCAAACTCGGCCATGATCATGGGTGTGGCTGCCGGCATCGTCCCCTTCCTCGCCGTTGCCTATCTCAAAAAGATTTTCGGCTATGATGACGCTCTCGACACCTTCGGCATCCACGGCATCGGTGGAACCATGGGTGCCATCCTCACGGGTGTGTTTGCCAGCAAGGAAGCCAATCCGGGCATCGAAGGTCTGCTTCCCGGCCTCCTGGGTGAGCAGCTCAAAGCCGTCGGCCTCACCATTGCCTGGAGCGTCGCTGCCACACTGGTCATCACTATCATCGTCAAGGTTCTCGTCGGCCTTCGTCCTGATCCTGAAGTCGAAAGCATCGGTCTCGACCTCGCTGAACACGGCGAAGCAGGCTACGAACATTAATCACAGCAGGGCGAGTGCCTGTTAACCCAAACCGGGCTGAGCAATCAGCCCGGTTTTTTCATGCCCTTTTCTCACCACAGCAGCAACATCACCGCGCACATGATCCCGTTGTTCAGCGCATGTGCCGTCATCGGCGCGATCAAGCTACGCCGCCACATGCGCAGAAAAGAAAAAGAGCATGCCAGCACCATGATGGCTGGCACACCCGCCCAGCCCTGCGGGTGGATCACGGCAAACACAAATGCGCCCAGCACCGCGCCCGGCAGCCAGCGCAGCCGTGAGGACAAGCCGGGAAACAGCAGCCCACGGAAGATGATTTCCTCCGAAATCGGCGCCCATACCACCGCCAGCAGGACCGCGCCAAACTTCGCCCAGCCATTGCCCGCAAAAACTTCCACAATCGGATGCGAGGGAAACTCGCCCGTGAGTTTCATGATCCACGATGCCGCAATCATGCCCAGCACCAGCAGCGGCAATGACGCCAGCCAGCACAATACACCCACCCCCATCTCGCGCCATAGGCCCTGTCCCCGATGCAGGCCCAGCGCCTCGCGCCACTGAGAACGCTGCATGCCACGCACTCGCGGCCACGCCATGCCGATGAACAGAGCGATCAAGGCAGGGCCGTAAGCAGCCCAGCCCGGCAATGGCACAGACAGCAAACGCAGCAGCCAAGGCGGAAACAAAAACAGGGCCAGGAAAATCGCAAATCCCTCCAGCAGCACACCGCCCTCCGCACGGCTGCGCAACGCCAAGGTCAGGCATAGCTTTCCGCTGCGCCAGCGCGTGATGCCCCAAACCAGCAATGCCAGACCGCACGCCGCCGCGCACATTCCCAGCAAACTGACGCTGATCAAAACTACCGCCGTTCCTATGCCTTGCTGCGCAACAACCCGCCTTGCCGCATCATTCGCCGTTTGCGCACGGGCCAGTTCTGCCATCCAGCCGTGCCGCTGCCGCAGTTTTTTCCAGGCCTCATCCGGCACCTCGCCGTTCATCGCTTTCATCAGCTGCAGCGTCACCACATCCGCCTGCAAGTCCGCATTCTTTGCCGCTAAAACATCAAGGTCAGCCGCAGCGGGCCATTCATCCA
This sequence comes from Prosthecobacter sp., assembly GCF_029946185.1. Classification (GTDB taxonomy): domain Bacteria; phylum Verrucomicrobiota; class Verrucomicrobiia; order Verrucomicrobiales; family Verrucomicrobiaceae; genus Prosthecobacter. The sequence goes on along the minus strand of NZ_JAQSEA010000233.1, from coordinate 11,385 downwards.
TCAGCCATCCCTTCAAAATCAGCAGCCGCAGGGCATCTTCGTTCGTGCGAGAAAATTGGGTGAAGTCCTGCAGCACCGTCTGCGTGAGTTCTACATCGGATTGCTGCATGCTCCGCAGCAGTTCCTTCACTCCCACCGTATAGCGCGCCATCAGTTCCAGCATGCGATTCGGACGCACCTCGTCACCACAATCCGCACGGTGAGTTGACTGCATGCGCACGACAAACACCACGCAGGAGATGATCACACACACTGCCAGCGCGGCCCCCAGCCGCGAATAGCGCGGAGACAGCTCAGGTTTCAATGCAGGCAGCGGCGGTGGTACAGCGGAGTCATTCATAATTACGGCGATCAAACATCGCCTGATCAGCAATGGCACGCACAATTCGGTTCTCCAGCCTCGTTCAGTCTTCTCCAACCATGAGAACCTCCCTCTTTTTCCTGCTCGCTGCCTCCGCCCTGGCCCAAAGCCCAAGACCCGGCGTGAACTACGATGAAGCCAAAGTCGGCAGCGATCCGCTGCCTGATTTGAAACTCACCACCGCCGATGCCTGGACGAACAAGCGCCGCCCCGAAATCCTCAAACTTTTCGAAGACCACGTCTATGGCAAGACTCCCGCCGACATCGGCACCCCAAAGTTTGAAGTCACTGCCACAAAATCAGACGCGCTGGGCGGCCTCGCCACCCGCAAATTCATCCATATTTCTCTGCCAAACCACCCGGCATGGCCCGGCATGGATGTGATGCTCTACACGCCCAATGCCGTCAAGGCTGCGCCATGTTTTGTCGGTCTCAGCTTCGGCGGCAATCATGCCGTCAGCACCGAGGCCGATGTCCCGCTCAGCACTCGCTGGATGCGTGAGAGCAAGGAGAAGCACATTGTCGATCACCATGCCACCGAGGCTACGCGTGGCACCGAAAGCAGTCGCTGGCCTCTGGAAATGATCCTCAAACGCGGTTTCGCCGTGGCCACCGCCTACTATGGCGACATCGAACCCGACCGCGCCGACGGCTGGAAGGAAAGCCTCCGTGCCGCCGTCAGCAAGGAGGGAGCAAACACGGTCTGGAAAGCGGGTGAATGGGGAGCCATTGGCGCATGGTCATGGGGTCTCAGCCGCATCGCCGACTACCTGCAGACAGACGCGCAGACTGACGGTAAACACCTCGCCGTCATCGGCCACTCACGTCTTGGCAAAACCTCCCTCTGGGCCGGTGCGCAGGACACACGCTTCGGCGTCGTCATTTCGAATGATTCCGGTGAGGGCGGTGCCGCCCTCATGCGGCGCGACTTCGGCGAAACCACCGCCATCATCACCAAGGCCTTCCCGCACTGGTTCACTCCGAATTACGCAGACTATGCGGGCAACGCAGCCGCCTGCCCTGTGGACATGCACATGCTCATCGCCCTTGCGGCACCACGCCCCATCTACATCGCCAGCGCCGCTGAAGATCACTGGGCTGATCAAAAAGGCGAGTTTCTCTCCGGCAAATTTGCCAGCCCGGTTTACGCCCTCTTCGACAAAAAGGGAGTCGTCGTGGATGCACACCCCGCCATCGATACCCCTGTCGGCGATTTCATTGGCTACCACGTCCGCACCGGTAAACACGACGTCACTGATTTCGACTGGACACAGTACTTGGATTTTGCCGCAAGGCATTGGGCGAAGTAACCAAGCCCCAGTTCACATTGTTGCTTGCCGCATGCGAAAGCCCGTGTGTCTTGAGCCAGCCTTTCTCACGCCATGCCCGCCAAAAAAGCGAAAACCAAATCCGTCGCCAAGAAGCCGTCCAAAAAAACCATCGATGAGCCCTTCTGGATCGGCTTTGATCTGGGCGGCACGAAGATGATGGCTTCGGTGCTGGATGCGAACTACAACGTACTCGGTTCCTCTCGCAAATCCACCAATGGCTCCGACGGTGCCGCCAAGGGCCGCAACAAAATCATCAAAGCCATCCACGAGGCGATTGCAGAGGCCGGCGTGGATCCCAAGGGGCTGCAGGGCATCGGCATCGGCTGTCCCGGCCTGGTGAATCCCGACAAAGGCATCCTCATTTTTGCGCCAAATCTAGGCTGGACGAATATGGCGCTGCGCAAGCTGCTGCAAAACCAGTTCAAATGCCCTATCACGGTGCTGAACGACGTCGATGCCGGAACCTATGGCGAGTATGTGCTGGGTGCTGGCAAAGGCGCGCGTTCGCTGCTGGGCGTGTTTCCCGGCACGGGTGTCGGGGCGGGCTTCGTCTATAACGGCCAGCTGGTCATGGGCCGCGGCATTTCCGCCATGGAGCTGGGCAATCTGCTGCTGCCAGGCACCCACATCGGCAGTCCGGTGTTTGGCACAGTGACTCTGGAAGACCTCACCAGCCGTCTCGCGCTCGCCTCGCAGGCGGGTCTGGCCTGCTATCGCGGTCAGCTTGCTGATCTCGATAAAAAAACTCAGGGCGCTCTCCGCAACATCCGCAGCAAGGCTCTCGCCAGCGCTTTCCGAGGCGGTGAGAACGCTGCCATCATCATGTTTCGCAACTCCATCCGCTATTTGGGCATGGGAGTCGCCACGGTCGTCAATCTGCTGGCCCCAGACCGCATCACACTTGGCGGTGGTTTGGTTGAAGAACTGCCGGAACTCTACCTGAACCTGCTCAAGGAGGAGGTCGAGCACTACGCCATCCCGGAACTTGCCCGTGGCATCAAATACTCACTCGCCAAGCTCGGCGGGCAGGCCGTGGCCACTGGGGCGGTGGCATGGATGCGGAATACCGCTAAATAACCGCTGCACATGCTTCATCACGCATCCATCTCATGAGTGAAGTGACTCCACCTGTCCCGCTCAATCCACCACCGGAGCATGCCGTCATCTATGTTGGCGCGGCTTCAGTTTCGCTCGTCATTGGTCGGAAGGATGACAAGGGCCAGTTCACCCGCATTGAAAGCCTGGACCGGCCGCTGCCCGTCGCGCGTGATATTTTCCGCGCACGCAGCATCTCGCGCAACACCGTCGATCAGGCGGCGGCTATTCTCCGCGATTATCTTCAGACGATGCGTGAGTACGGCATCCCGTCTTCGCAGTTGCGTGTCTTCACCTCCAACATTCTCGCGGAAGCCGTCAATCACGAGATCTTCCTCAATCGCCTCCAGGTACACAGCGGCGTCGCCCCCAGCCTCATTGACGACGGCAACATGACTCGGCTCGTCTATCAGATCGCCCAGCGCATGCTGCTGAAGAATCCGCTGCTCGCCAAAGGGAACACCTTTGTCACCCACATCGGCCCCGGAAACACCCGTGCGATCTATTTCCAGCAGGGCCGCCTCGCTGCCTACAGCAACTACCGCCTCGGCATTTTCCGCGCCCGCGAAGCCATCGCCACGCCAGATGACGAGGCGCGCCAGCAGATGGTGCATCTGGAGGAGCACATCCGTGGCGTCGTAGATCACCTCGCGCAGGATTATTCCAACGTGAAGATCGACAACCACGTCGCCATCGGCACAGAGATTCAAAGCGTCGCCCCCCGGCTTGGCAAGGCGCGCCACGGCGCACACCGTGTGCTGGAGGATGATCTCGCCCGCCTCACTGACAAGCTGGCACGTCTGAACCCCGATGAACTCGTGCGCGAGCTGCACGTACATTACACCGGTGGCGAAGGCATCATCCCGGCGCTGCAGACCAATCTTGCGCTCGCCCGTCGTTTTGGCGATGATTCGCTTTGGGTGCCCGAAGGCGACTTTCAGCTCGAACTCATGCTTGATCTGATGACCTCCGGCTCGCGCACCGCGATTTTCCAGGAGGAAGTCATGCAGGCCGCATGTGAGATCGGCCTGCGCTACAAGACCGACCGCAAACACGCGGACCACGTCGCCAATTTCTCCCGTCAGCTCTTCCGCGAGCTGCAGCATCTGCATGGTTTGGACCTCAAATATGAACTCGTCCTCCGTGTCGCGGCCACGCTGCATGAAGTCGGCATGTTCATCAGTCCGCGTGAGCATCACAAGCACAGCCTCTACATCCTGATGCATACCGAGATCTTTGGTCTCAGTTCGCACGACCGTGGAATGGTGGCCCTGCTCGCACGCTATCACCGCCGCTACAATCCCGAGCCAAACCACCCGCACTTCTCCGACCTCACTCGCGAAGAGCGCATGATCGTGCTCAAGCTTGCCGCCCTGCTCCGTCTTGCAGACGCTCTCGACCGGAGCCATGCGCAGCGCATCAAATCCATCCAGATCCGCCCCGAAGGCACCCGGCTCAACGTCATGACGCAGGGAGCGGATGACACCACGGTCGAACAGATCGCCATTGATATGAAGTGCGGCCTCTTCCGCGAAATTTACGGTTATGACATCATTCTCGCCAAATCCTGAAGCATCACCCGCACCGCCGCAGTTGCGACTGACCGAGGAGCATTTCATCAACCGGGAGCTGAGCTGGCTTGCCTTCAACTCACGTGTCCTGGACGAGGCAGCGCGCACGGATCTCCCCGTGCTCGAACGCGTCAAGTTTCTCGCCATCACCGCATCGAACCTCGATGAGTTTTTCATGGTCCGCATCGGCGGGCTGCAGTTGCTGCGTGAGCAGGGCCTGCGCGTGCGCGACAGTGCCGGACTCACCCCCACGCAGCAATGGGAGCAGGTGCACCAGCAGGCCGCCGCCTTTGTGGCGCGGCAGTACAATATCCTGCAGCAGCAGCTTGTACCGCTGATGAACGAGAAGGGCATCCGCCGCCTCCTGAACACCGAACTAACCCCCGCCCAGCGTACACTGCTGCGTGAATATTTTGATGAGCATATTTTTCCCGTGCTTTCTCCCGTTGTGGCGGACGACACCAGTTCCCGCGCCGCCATTCCAGCGCTGAACATCGTGCTGCTCTGCACCGTGACCGGCGGTGACAGCGATGAAACGGAAGTGCGCCATGTGCTGCTGCCCCTGCCCGCCAATCTGCCACGCCATGTGCTGGTGCCGGACACCGAAGGCGGCCAGCACCTTTATGTGAACCTCGAAGACGTCGTCGCTCTGTTCATCGGCGAGTTTTTTCCCGCTGAAAAAGTATCCGCCCCCGCCCGCTTCCGCGTCAGCCGCAACACGGACATCACCGTGGATGACGAAAGCGCTTTCGACCTCGCGAGCGAAATGGAAGAGGTGCTGGAAAAGCGTCTGAAAAGCCCCGCCATTCGCATCGAAATCGAAGCTGGTGCCTCGCGCGAGCACACCCGCATCATCCGCGATCTTTGCGGTGCCCGGACCGCTCAGATTTATGACATTCCCGGCGAACTCGATCTGCGCGCCTTCTTTCAAATCGCCGGCATCTCAGGTTTCGAGGAACTCAAGGTCGAGCCCTGGGACAGCTATCCCACCACGGCCATCACTCCCGGCGAGAGCCTCTTTGATGCGATCAAACGGGGGGACATCCTGCTGCATCACCCGTATGAAAGCTTTGAGCCCGTTCTCGCCTTGGTCGAAGAAGCCGCAGCGGATCCGAACGTCATCGCGATCAAACAGATTCTCTACCGCACCGCCAAAAACAGCCGCATCATCTCCGCGCTCATCCGTGCCGCGCAGGCCGGCAAGCACGTCACCGTGCTGGTGGAGTTGAAAGCGCGCTTCGATGAAGCCCGCAACCTCGAACGGGCAAACGACCTCATCAACGCCGGCGCGCAGATCATCTACGGCGTCGCCGGTTTGAAAACACATGCCAAGGTCTGCCTCGTCATGCGCCGCGAATCCGGCCACATGACACGCTACATGCACTTCGGCACCGGCAACTACAACGAGGCCACCTCCAAGCTCTACACCGACATCAGCCTGCTCACCTGCCGTGCTGATTATGGCGCTGACGCCTCCGCGTTTTTCAACACCGTCACCGGCCGCTCACGCTTCGTGCATTTCAACAAACTCAGCATGGCTCCCTACGGCCTGCGTGAGCGCCTGCACTCGCTGATCCGCAGCGAAACCGAACGCGCCCGCCAGGGAGAGGCCGCCGAGATCATGCTCAAGATGAACGCCCTCGAAGATCGCAAGATGATCGAGGCACTCTATGAAGCCTCCCAGGCAGGCGTAAAAATCCGCCTCAATGTACGCGGCATCTGCTGCCTGCGCCCGGGCATCAAAGGCATCAGTGAAAACATCAGCGTCGTCAGCATCATCGACCGTTATTTGGAGCACGCCCGCATCTTCTGGTTCCGCCAGGGTGGCAAGCCCGCCGTCTTCATCGCCAGCGCTGACTTCATGAACCGCAATCTCTCGAAGCGCGTGGAACTTCTCACTCCAGTCGAAGACCGTGAGGCGCGCAAACGCCTGCTGCGCATTCTCGAAATTCACTTCGCCGACACCGCCCGTGGTCGCATCCTCAAATCCGACGGCACCTGGCACCTCCCACAGGTCACCGCCTCCAAAGCACGCCGCTCCCAGGACCAATTTGCCCGCGAAATAGCCAAGCGTGCGCGACTGGCGAATGAATCACCGGATGTGCTGGTTCCGCATACGCCGAAGTAACCTACCACACCGCCTTGTAAAGCAGCGCCCCGGCAATGCCGCCAATGATCGGGCCGACGATGGGAATCCATGCGTAGCCCCAATCCGAGCCACCTTTGCCGGCAATCGGGAGGAAGAAATGCGCGAGCCTTGGACCGAGGTCCCGTGCGGGATTGATGGCGTAGCCGGTGGGGCCGCCGAGGGACAGGCCAATCGCCCCTACGAGCATGCCGACGATGGCGGGGGCGAATCCTTTGTCCCAGCCAGAGTTAGGCACCAGATTGGCAGGAGACAGAATCGCCAGCAGACCGAACATCAGCATGGCGGTGCCGAGGGCTTCGCAGATCAAATTGCTCACGTTATGCCGGATCGCCGGGCCAGTGCTGAAGACGCCGAGTTTGTCACCTGCTGACGGTGTCACCGCCCAGTGCGGCAGATAGGCCAGCCAGACGAGCACACCGCCGAGAAATCCGCCTGCCACCTGCGCGGCGATGTAGCCAGGAACCAGATCCCATCCGAATTTACCGATGGAGGCCAAACCCAGAGTCACGGCGGGATTCAAATGCGCGCCGCTGATGGCATTCGTGCAATAAACCGCCATCGCCACGGCCAGCCCCCAGCCGACGGTGATGACAATCCACCCTCCATTATTGCCCTTCGTCTGCTTGAGCAGCACATTTGCAACGACGCCGTCTCCAAGGAAAACCAGAATCATTGTACCGAGGAGTTCTGCAAGATAAGCGGACATAGGGATGGTGCTGAATTGGTTGAATTTCCTCGCAGGCTATCGGGACGTGTCAAAAAGAGCAAGCATGGAGATTCAGCCGCCCCAGCCCACCTCATGAGGTCGCGCCCACGGGAGACACATAATTCAGCGCGATGGTCAGGAAGAAATTCGAACCCAGCATCGTCAGCAAAGAATACACACTGCACGCGTCATGCCTAGACCAACTCCGACCGCACTGTTCTCAGCCATAAGTCCCTGACGCGTGCTCAGTCCTCACGCGCTGCCTTCACTCTCTCGTCGTCCAGATCGAGACGATACATGATCTGGTTGTAGTCATACCGCGGCGTCGCAACGGGGTTGCCGGAAAACGTTTCAGCATAGGTGCCTTGGAAGTAGATGATGCGCCCATCCTGCTGGTCGAAAAAGGCGTGGTGGCTGGGGTTGTAGAAGCTGTATCTCGGATGCGTGGCTATTTTCACCGCCTTGCCCCAAGGGCCTTCGATCTGCTTGGCCTCCGCATACCAGACCTCACCGAGATAGGAAACCCCACCCCCGTGCTGCAGCGCGATCATGACCCAGCGTTCGCGGTGTTTGTTCCAGTGCACGCTGCCGGCATGCAGATAGACAGGTTTGCCCGTCTGCGCATCCACCACCTGCACGCGTGCTTTTTCCGCAGGCATTTTCTTGTCGGTGATGAGGTTCTCCTCATCCATCTGCGTCGTCGGTTTATGAGCCTGCTGCCAGACATAGTCTCCATGCTCCTCTGACCATGCCAGCGACTCATAGGCGGACGTATTCTGAACCGATTCATAATTCGCCTTCACCCGTGTGCGGCAGAAGGGCGTCGAAAAGTAAATCCAGTCGCCGTCCGCACCCTTGACTCGCACGGCATTGCCCTGCGGGTGCTGCCAGTCAAATTCATCCCCCAGCACCTTGAGCCGCTGAAAGCGCCCGGTTGCTTCATTCAGCTCCGCCAGCCCATGCTCCAGCCGTTTGCCCAGATCACGCCAGCGTGAGTAATGCGCCATGAGATGCTCCTTGTTCGCGGCATCCATCACCGTGTGCATGCCGAAGAGCCATACGGCGCCCGGCTCCTCCACCGGCATCATCTTTGCCACAGCTCCGTTTTCATCGGTGATGTATTCAAAGTGGATGCCGTGCTGGGGATCGAGCCCGCCTTTGTCCGGCGCATCGCTCCATGCTGCCGTGGAGTGAAAATTGCCCAGCGGATAGTTGGGGCGATTCGTGTCTCCAAAAATCCAGAAGTAGCGCCCCTTCCACGGCACGACCTGCACCGAGTCCTGACCCATGACATCCGCAAACAGATTGGGTCTCGGCAAAGGAGGCTCATGCCCCAGCAAGTTGCTGTCGCGGTAAATCCCCTGCCCTGTCAGCCGGCACACACGCTCCGCAATGGTGGTGCGCAGCACCTTCACCTCCCCCGACTTTCCTGCCACGGGCGTGAGGCGCACGCCAACAAAGCCAAACCCATCCTTCGGCAATGAATACCCCGGCCCCACGATGCTAAAGTACACCTCACGGTTCATTAGCCCAGGCTCGTTGAAGGCGATCCAACCCGCGCTATCCGTCGTCAGCGCGATGTGATTGGTCGTTTTCAGCGTGACCAGCGGAACACCGCGACCCGTGCTTTCATCGATGACATGAATGCCAAAGTAATCTTCCGGCGCAGCGCATAGAAACACTGGCAGGCATAACAAAACCAAAAGCAACCGGCGGAAAGACATGCGTGTGGTTTACCATGAATGCGGCGCACGAGGAAAGGACAATTCGTGACGCTTGACACACGGTTCACAGATGCGAAGGCGCAGTGCATGTTTTTCGACACGCACACCCACCTCGGCAGCAAACAATTCGACGGCGACCTTCCCGCCGTGCTGGCACGCGCACGCGCTGCGGGCGTCACGCGTATGGTGGCACCTGCCACCGATCTCGAAAACGCCCGCAAACTCCTCGCCATCGCCGAGAATGAACCCGATGTGCGTGTGGCGGTGGGCATACACCCCTGTGATGCGGATTCGGTCAGCGGAGACGGTTGGATCAGCGAACTGCGTGAACTGGCGCAACATCCCAAGGTCTGCGCCATCGGCGAAATCGGCCTCGATTACTTTCATGCACCGCCGGCTGGCTTCACCCTTGATGACTGGAAAGAGCATCAGGCCAGGGTGCTCACCGCGCAGCTCGAGCTCGCAGCCGAGCTGAAGCTGAACGTGATCCTGCACAATCGCGAAAGCTGGGAAGATCTCACTGCTCTCGTCCTGCCCTTCAGTGATCGCCTCCGTGGCGTGTTTCACTGCTTCACCGGCACGCTGGAGCAGGCGCAGCCGCTGCTGGAGCGCGGCCACCTCATTTCCTTCACCGGCATCGTTAGTTTTAAAAACGCCGGTCTCATTGCCGAAACGGCGCGTCTCGTGCCTGCTGGCAGTTACATGATCGAAACCGATGCCCCCTACCTCGCGCCAGTGCCCAATCGCGGCAAACGCTGCGAACCCGCCTACGTCGCGGACACCGCACGCGCCATAGCCGCCCTGCGCGGTGAGGCAATCGAGAAGGTTGCCGCCGACACGAGCCAGACCGCACTCCAATTCTTCCACGGCTGGGATTGATCTCAGCCGAAAGCATTCCAATCTTTCCCACGTTCACTGCTATAACCATGAAACTGCTCCTAGCCGCATCCCTCCTGCTTGCCTCCGTTGCCAGCGCCGCTCAATTCGCCGTCGAAAAAACTGCCTCAGGCGGAGCTGTCGTGACAGTCGATGGTCAGGTCTTTGCTGAATACATCGTCGATCAGGCCAACAAGCCGTATCTCGCACCTGTCTTTGGCCCCACGGGCAAACAGATGACACGCAACTACCCGATGAAGACCATCGAAGGCGAGCAGCATGACCATCCCCACCATCGCGGTATCTGCTTTGGCAGCGAGGGCATCAACGGCGTGCAGTCCTGGGCTGAGGCGAGCACCTTTGGCGACCCCGTCAAAAACGCGGCACGCCTTGCCAACCTGGGCAGCGAGAAACACCGTGAATTCAAGACCCTCGAAGCCAAGGCTGACTCCGCCGTGCTTGTCTCCATCATCGACTACCTTGATCCCAAGGGCAAAAAATACCTCGAAGAAGAGCGCACCATGATCTTCCGTGTAGGCGAAGGCACCCGCAGCATCGAGATGAAGCAGATCCTCACAGCCACCGAAGGCACCGTCAATTTTGAGGACAAAAAAGACGCAGGCCTCAGCATCCGCGTTCCCACTGAGATGGCTGTCGAGATGGGCAAGAATACAAAGGGCAGTGGTCACATCATCAACAGTGAAGGCCACACCGATGCAGATGCTTGGGCCAAACGCGCAAAGTGGTGCGACTATTACGGCATCGTCGGTGGCGAGCACGTCGGCGTCGCCATGCTAAATCATCCGTCCAGCTTCCGCTTCCCCACACCGTGGCACGTCCGCACCTACGGCCTGTTCACCGCCAACCCCTTCGGCACCAAGTCGCTCGATAAAAATGCACCTGACGGAGCCTATGAACTCAAGAAGGGTGAATACACCTTCCTGCGCCACCTCTTCTTCTTCCACATGGGCGATGAGAAGGAAGGCAAGGTCGCTGAAGCCTACGAGGCCTTCGCCAAGCAGTAAGCACACCGATTGAAAAGACGAGGCGAAAAGAGATGCATGGCACTGCTGCCTGCTCTTTTTTCGCCTCATGCTTTTTTACCGACTGCTCCTCCTTCTTGGCCTTGCCTCATCCCTCGCTGCAGCAGATTTTGATCTCGTCGTTTACGGTGGCACTCCCGCTGGACTGAGCGCGGGCGTCACCGCTGCCCGTGAGGGTGCGTCCGTGGTGGTCATTGAGCCCACGAAATGGATCGGCGGCATGGTCACCGGCGGACTCTGCCGCTCGGACGTTGGCAAAGAAGACACCATCGGCGGCTTCCCGCGCGAATTCTTCACCCGCGCTGCTGCCGTGAAGCCAAATACCCCCATGTGGTATGCGGCACCAAGCGTGAACATGATCGCCTTCCAGACCATGCTCAAAGAAGCAGGTGTCAAAGTGGTGACAGCGCAGTCACTCAAATCGATCACACAGGAAGGCGCGCGCATCACCAGCCTGACCACGACTGACGGCACCACTTACAGCGGTAGGCAATTCATCGACGCCACCTATGAAGGCGATCTGAAGGCG
>NZ_JAQSEA010000232.1 GCF_029946185.1 Prosthecobacter sp. | reverse complement strand
CGGCAGTTGGAAGGGCAAACGCGTCTGCTTCCTGGGCGATGGCGACTGCAACATGGCCCGCTCCTGGATCTGGGCCTCGGTTCACCTCGGTTTTGAACTCGTCATTGGTGCCCCCAAGGCATTCCAACCGCAGGAAAGCTTCATGCATCGTGTGCCCGGCAACACCGTCAGCATCGTCGATGACCCCGCCGAAGCCGTGGGTGCCTGCGATGTCGTTTACACCGACGTCTGGGTCAGCATGGGCAAGGAAGCCGAAAGCGCCGACCGCATCGAGACCCTCAAACCCTGGCAGATCAACTCCGCCCTCTTGAAGCACGCCAATCCTGGCGCGCTCGTCATGCACTGCCTGCCAGCCTATCGCGGCAAGGAAATCACCGAGGAAGTCATGGAGGCCCACGCCGATTTGATCTTCGATCAAGCTGAGAACCGTCTGCATGCGCAGAAAGCGATCATTGTGGAGCTCACACGCAAAAGTTGATTCGTTCCATGAGCACCCCCGTCACCGCCAGCAGCCCTCTCGGCGTTTTTGACTCCGGCGTTGGCGGCCTGACCGTAGTGCGGGCGCTGCGGGATCTGCTTCCAAACGAGTCGATCATTTATCTCGGCGACACGGCGCGCGTGCCGTATGGCTCCAAATCCCCGGACACGATCCGGCGCTTCTCGATGGAGGACACGCAGTTTCTCGTCTCCCATGGCGTGAAGGCCGTGGTGGTGGCCTGCAACACGGCCACCGCGCATGCCCTGCCGCAACTGCAGGCCACATTCCGCGTCCCGGTGATCGGTGTACTTGGCCCCGGAGTGGAAGCGACGCTCGCTGACGCCACCTGCGAGCGCGTGGGCATCATCGGCACGGCAGGCACGATCCGCAGTCACGCCTATCAGCACGAAATCGCCATGCGGCGACCGGACATCATGATCGAGGCGAAGGCGACTCCCCTGCTGGTGCCCTTCGTGGAGGAAGGCTGGACGGATCACCCGGCGCTCAAGTCCGTGCTGCGTGAGTATCTGAAGCCGATGCTCGACAAGGGCATCGACACCCTGGTGCTGGCCTGCACGCACTACCCGCTGCTGGTCCCGGTGCTGAAGCGCATGCTGGGGCAAAAGGTGCGGCTGGTGGACTCCGCCAGCACCTGCGCAGCGCATGTAAAAGCCAGCCTCGAACAGGGCGGCCTGCTGCGGACGACCAAATCGAAACCCACCCTCGACATCTACCTCACGGATCATTCCGAGCAGGCGGAGAACCTGGCCAAGCGCTTCCTCGGCACGGATTTCGGCAAGGTGAAGAAGGCGGTTGTTTGAAGCAGCCTATGGCAATCTCAAATTGCCCGCCGCAGAAGACTCGCTAGCCTCGCACCCACACCACATGTTTCCGCGCATCTTTGACCGTTATCTCGGCCGCCAGGTCGCATCAGCCACGCTTATCGGCGTAGCGCTGCTCAGCGGAGTCATGGTGCTGGGCAATGTGTACAAGAAGCTCGACCAGCTCTTGGGCAACACCGAACTGCCGATCTCGGTGATCGCGGAGTTTGTGATGCTGGTCATTCCATTCTCTCTCATCTTCACCATTCCCTGGGCCTTCCTGACCGGGATTCTCCTCGTATTTGGCCGGCTGTCCGCTGACAATGAGCTGGTCTCCCTGCGCATGACCGGCATGTCGATGCCACGCATCTGCGCGCCCATCTTTGTCCTGGCGATAGCGCTGAGCGGCATCTGCTTGTGGGTGAATGTGAGCCTGGCACCCGCAGCGAAGGACCGCATGAAGCGCCTGTTTTATCAGGTCGCGGTGAAGAACCCTGAAACCCTGTTTCAGGAGGGGCAGGTGCTGGATCGTATCCCCGGCTACCGCATTTACACCAGCAAGCGCGATGACAAGACCCTCACAGACATGCACATCATCATGCTGAAGGGCCCCCAGGCCAGCACCTACATCCACGCCAACAAAGCAACTCTTCACACCACTCCAGGCTCGATCGATCTGGAGATGGAGCTGTCAGGCATGACGGAAGAAACGGTACCCGTGGAGGGTCAGGGCCAGCTCGGTGGACTGTCCATGGACCAGCAATGGCTGAAGCTACCGCTCTCAGAAATGCAGAAAGACACGGTCCGCGTGAACGCCAGCATGAAAACCACCAGCGCGCTGTCCGAGGAGGTGCGCACCTGGAAGGACACCGTCACCGGCGATGCACTGACCCCTGTGGCGCGCTCCCTCTCGCTCACCGAACTAAGCAAACGCTACAGCTTTTCAATGGCATGCTTCACCTTCGCCCTGGTGGGCATCCCGCTGGGGGTGACAGCGCAACGGCGCGAGACCTCTTCGGGCTTCGCCCTGAGCCTCATCACAGCCACGGTTTACATCGTCTTCATCATTCTGGCAGACACGCTCAATGACAAACCAGCGGCAATGCCGCACCTCATCATGTGGCTGCCCAATGTGATCTTCCTCGGCATGGGCGGCTGGTTGTTCTACAGGCTCAGCCAGAAATAAAGCAGGTCCGCCTCATTTCTTCAGCAGTCCCATCACCGCCGAAGTCATCGCCGTCACACCGGTTTCGAGACTGGGTTCAGGAACAGGTTTGAAATAGGGCGAATGCAGCGACGGCAGGCTGGTTCCCTTGGCTTTGGCTGCGGCCACAACCGCCGGTGGCTGCGTGCCGAGCCAGAACATGCACAGCGGCACCTTCTCCTTCGTCATTCCGTATTCGGAAAAATCTTCCGCGCCCATGACGGGCTCGCGCGTGAGCACATTATCAGCACCTATTGCCGCTCCAATGAACCCGCGCACCTCCTGACACATCTCCGGCTGGTTGTACAGCGCCGTGGCACGATCATCTGACACGAGCACCTCCGGCATCTTGTCCGCAGGCATGTTGGCAGACTCCGCTTGGGCTTTCACGATGCGCTTGATGGAGTCGATCAGGTGCTGCCGCGTCTCCTTCTTGTAGCTGCGCAAGGTGAGCTGCAGCCGCACTTCATCGGAGATGATGTTGCTCTTCGTGCCCCCATGAATGCTGCCGACCGTGATCACTGCGGGATCACCCGGCCTCACCTCACGGCTGACGATGGTCTGCAACGCCAGCACGATCTGTGACGAAAGCACGATGGGGTCTTTGCAGAGGTGCGGCATCGAACCATGCCCGCCCACACCCTTCACGACGATCTCCACCGAGTCCACATTTGCCAGCGCAAACCCTTCGACAATGCCGACCGTGCCATGCGCCATGTCGGACGAGCAATGCAGCGCGATCGCCTTGTCAGGCTTTGGAAATTTCGAGAACAGACCATCGCGCAGCATGAAACGCGCGCCCAGCACCCGCTCCTCCGCCGGCTGGCCGATCATCACCACCGTACCCTGCCACTGATCCCGCAACTTCACCAACGCCCGCGCCGTTCCCACAAAGCCAGCCATATGAATATCGTGGCCGCAGGCATGCATCACGTGCACCTCACGTCCGAGTTCATCCTTCACCACCTTCGTGCTCGCATAGGGCACCCCCGTCTGCTCCTTCACCGGCAGCGCATCAAGATCCGTACGCACCAGAATCACCGGCCCATCGCCATTCTTCAACACGCCGACGATGCCATGCCCGCCAACATTCTCCGTGACCTCCAGCCCAGCCTCCCGCAGCTCTTTGGCCACGCGCGCCGCCGTTTCCTTCTCATGCAACGACAGCTCCGGGGCCGCGTGCAGTTCTTTGTAAAACGTGACGAGTGAAGGCAACTCCTGTTTCACCACCGAAGCGACATCGGCAGCAGCAAGAGATGACCCGACCAGCAAAGACAGCATAAACGGCTTCATGCTATCAACTAAGCCGACAATCCCACCGTCTTGCAAGACTCAAGGCTGTTTTGGAGCGGATTGCCTGTCGAGAAACATCTGACGCCTGGCTTCGAGCACCAGCTTTTCCTTTTTCAACCGACTGAGCTCCTCGTTGATCTCCAGACGCATGGGAGCATCATCCTTCATCTGCTGCTGGACGTTGCCCGTTAGCTCAGCCTTCCTTTTCTGCAGCCTCGCAACTGCGGCCATCTGCCCGAGGCGGCGGGCGTCCTGAATTTGCACCGCGATCTCGTTCAGCTCTTTCTCTTTCATTTCGCTCACGAGAAGGTTCATCTGCACCATCTTCGACTCCAGCTTTCTTTCCGCCTGCTCGATCTCACGATCAAACTGCTGCTCGCTCAAAGAAAAACGCATGGCCTCCATCCACTCCGCACAGCGCTTAGGCCAGGCATTGATCGGCTGCTTGTTGTCACGCATACCAAAGCCATGACCACCCTTCGCGAACAGATGGAGTTCACACGGAATGCCAAGCTTTTTATACTCAAGATAAAGCACCGTGGCCGCGATCGGGTTCTGACCGTCGTCATGGGCGCAGGCAAGGAACATCGGCGGAGCGTCCTTCGGCACGGTGAATCCCTCTTTGAGCTTCGTGGGATCTTTAAAGTCCACGAAACCGCCACCATAGATCATGATGCCAAAATCCGGCAACTCGGTCTTCGTCGCACGATCACAGGCGAGGTGGGCAAGCAAGCTTCCTCCCGCACTGAAACCAAGCAGGCCCACACGTTTAGGATCAAGATTCCACTCCTTCGCATGCTCGCGCACGTGCGCGATAGCCCTTGCCGCATCAGCCACCGGCTTCTCATGCGGTGCAGCCTCATCGCGAGTCGGCGTGCGGTATTTGAGCAGGATGCCAGTGACGCCGATGCTGTTAAGCCACTCGCAGACCTGCGTGCCTTCATGAACGGCGGAGAGAAAAACATAGCCTCCACCAGGAGCTACAATAACGCTGGTGCCGTTCGGCTGCTCCGGACGATACACGGTGATCGAGGGATCGTGGATGTCGGTGATGGTGCTTTTCCCAGCCTTGGTGCTAATAAAATCCTCCGTGGCCTTGGAGTGCGGCAGCATCTGCCCAGGCGCGCCGTCGGGCCAGAGCTTGAGCTCAACAGGATCGGCTGCGCACAAGCATGCGGGAGCAATCAGCAGGAGGAGTAGATGTTTCATGAAGTCATTTAAGCCGAGGCCGCCCCTCCCTGACAAGTCTCAAAGCAATTGGCTGGCCGCCAGAATGGACCTCTTTGCGGTGAGAAGAATAAACAGCCGCAAAGGTTTCATGCGCAGATCGAGCCACTGGCACCGTTGTGTGCCTCCATGATTAAAGCTCTTTTTCTCCTGATCCTCGGCACAGCCATCGCCAATGCAGAGCTGCGGGTGGTCACAGACTTCGAAGGCGGCAATGCGGAGGTGGTGACGCTGGATCAGACAGCGGCAAAGCTGCGCATCATGCCTGCGCTGCATGAAGGGCGCGGCTGGCCCTGCTGGTGGTTCCTGCGGCTGGACGGCACCACCGCAGGACAGGAGATCACCTTGGAGGTGCAGGGGCAGACGCGGCCCTATCGTCCTAACGCCGTGCTCGCAGCTTCCTGGTGCCAGCCTGATCAGGCGGTGATGAGCCTCGATGGCAAAAGCTGGCGGCAGACGGCCAGGGTGGAGCGCACGGCCGACAAGGTGGCCATTTATCAAGTGAAGGCAGAAGGCCCGAGCCTCTGGCTGGCATGGGGACCGCCGTTTACACCCGCCACGGCCGAGACCGTGCTGGCCGGGATAAAAGCGAAGCTGGGAGATGAAGCAGAGCGCTTTGAACTGGCGAAAACACGGGACGGCCGGCCGGTGAACGGCATCCGCATCGGCAAGTCCGACGCGCCACGCCAGGTGTGGGTGACCGCGCGCCAGCATGCCTGGGAGGCAGGCGGCGCGTGGGTGGGACGCGGCTTCGTGGAATGGCTCGCGAGCGCGGAGGCGCAAGATTTTCGCCAGCGTTGCTGCGTGCATTTCATTCCCATCATGGACGTGGACAATGTGACCCTCGGCGCGGGTGGGAAAGAGTCGCTGCCACAGGATCACAACCGCGACTGGTCGGACGCGCCGTATCACCCCGAAGTGGCCGCAGCACAGAAGCTCATCTCCGAGATCCAAGCCACGCATGGGCTGGATGTGTTTCTGGACCTGCACAATCCCAGCCCCACGGATCGCGCGCCGTACTTTTTCGGCCCGTTCGGTTTTGAGCGCATGACCGGCCTCCAACGGAACAACTACCAGCGCTGGATGGATCTGGCAGCAACGCACCTCACGGGGCCGCTGAAGGTGGAGCCGAAGTACCGCTATGCCACCTATGTGAAGACGGAGGATGAGCGCGGGCGCATGAGCAGCGGCTGGGCTCGCGCGCACGGCGGCGAGGGCACGATTTCCATCACGCTGGAAACCGCCTGGAACACGCCCAACAGCACGGCGGAAAATTACATGACCGTGGGCGCTCAGGTCGCCCGCGCGCTGAATGCCTACCTGAAAGAGCCGGGACATTAAGTCCGATACCTCCCTGCCCACCCATGAACCCTCTCGATGCCAGTCGTCTCCACCTCACCCGCCGTTCCCTGTTTGGGAAAACGGCATTGGGCATCGGTGGTGCGGCGCTGGGCGGACTGCTGACACGCGAAGGCTTTGCCATGCAGCCGCCAGATGAAATGGCCCCCGCGCTGCCGCATTTTGCCCCGAAGGCAAAACGCGTCATCTACCTGCTGCAAAACGGAGCCCCCTCCCATGTGGACCTGTTTGATCACAAGCCCATGCTCAAGAAGATGCACGGCACGCAGATCCCGGACAGCATCGTGGCCGGCAAGCGCTTCAGCACGATGACGGGCGGCCAGACCGCGCGGCCAGTCCTCGGCGAGATCTCAAACTTTTCCCGCCACGGCCACAGCGGCGCGACTGTCAGCGACTTCCTGCCCCACACCGCCGCGATCGCGGATGATCTCTGCTTCATCAAATCTCTGCACACCACGCAGGTGAATCATGCCCCTGCCGTCACCTTTTTCATGACCGGCAGCGAACAGGCAGGCAGGCCAGCCATCGGCTCGTGGCTAAGCTACGGCCTCGGCAGTGATGCGGAAGACATGCCCGCCTTTGTGGTAATGACCTCCCGCGACAAAGAGGCAAGCTGCGGCCAGATTTTCTATGACTTCTACTGGGGCAGCGGCTTCCTGCCATCGAAGTACCAAGGCGTGAAATTTCGCGGCAGCGGCGACCCCGTTTTGTACCTCAGCAACCCCAACGGCATGAGCCGCGCGGTGAAGCGCACCATCCTCGATGGCATCGCAGGCATGAATGAAATGAAGCTCCGCGACTTCGGCGATCCCGAGATCGCCACGCGCATCGCGCAGTACGAGATGGCCTACAAGATGCAGACGAGCGTGCCGGAGCTGACAGACTTCTCTGACGAACCCAAGCACATCCTCGACATGTACGGCCCGGACGTCATGCGGCAGGGCAGCTACGCCTACAACTGCCTCATGGCCCGGCGTCTCGCCGAGCGCGGCGTGCGCTTCGTACAGCTCATGCACGCCGGCTGGGACCAGCACCGAAATCTGAACACACAGCTCAAGATTCAATGCACCGACACCGATGCGCCGAGTGCCGCGCTGATAAAAGACCTCAAGCAACGCGGCCTGCTGGATGACACCCTCGTCATCTGGGGTGGCGAGTTTGGCCGCACCCCCTTCCTTCAAGGCAAGATCGAAGACACCAAGCAGTGGGGCCGCGACCACCACCCCTACGTCTTCACCGTCTGGATGGCCGGCGGCGGAGTGAAGCCCGGCATGACCTACGGCGAGAGCGATGAGTTCGGCTTCAACATCGCGAAAGACGGCGTACATGTACACGACTTCCAGGCCACCCTGATGCACCTGCTCGGCATCGACCACGAACGCTTCACCTTCCGCTTTCAGGGCCGTCAATTCCGCCTCACCGACGTGCACGGCAGCGTGGTAAAACCGGTGCTGGCTTGATCGATGTCTCACATCCCGGTTGCATCCCATTCCCGCCGCGTGTTTGAATCGACCCAATGATAATCCCCCGTTTCCTCCTTGCCCTCGCGCTTTGCCTCAGCCTCGTGGCATGCAAGCGTGAAGCGACGAAGGCGGTCGCGAATCCGGATGCAGCGGCTTTTGTCGCCGACGGCGGTGGTGACGGCAGCGTGTGGGTGGTGGATGGCCCCAACGGCGGCCGCCTCTTCCTGTGCGGGACGATCCACATTCTGCGCGAGAAGGACTACCCGCTGGCCCCGGCCTATGAGGCAGCCTACATGTATTCGAACAAGCTCGTGTTGGAACTGCCGCCAGGTGCGGCGTCAGGATCAGAACTGACAAGCCGGATGTCCCAGCTCGGTCTGTATCCAGCAGGCACCTCGCTCGAGGCGAATGTAAGCAAGGAAACCTGGGAGTCGGTGAAAAAGTGGGCGGCAAAACACGATCTCAACCCCACCCCCTTGAACCGCCTTCGTCCGTGGTTTCTGGCGCTCATGATCACCTCAACCGAATATGCGGCCCTCGGCGCAAAACCCGACCAAGGCGTGGACTCATTCTTTGAGGAGCGCGCGAAGAAAGACGGCAAGCCCGCCGAAGGACTGGAAACCGTGGAGTTTCAGATCCAGCTCTTTGCCTCCCTCAGTGAGAAGCAGCAGCGCGAGCTGCTGGAGCAAACCCTGGGTGAGATTAGTTCGGTGAAAGAGGAGTTCGAAAAGATGATCAAGGCTTGGAAATACGGCCAGCTAGATGACTTGCAGGAGATGCTGTTCCGCGAAGCGGAGAAATATCCCGACCTCATGAATCTTTTTCTCACCGGCCGCAATCTCGCATGGATAGACCGGCTGGAGCAGATGCTCAAACGCGGCGAAAAGGTGATGGTGCTCGTGGGCACCGGCCATCTCACCTCGGACACCGGCTTGATCGAACTCATGCGCAAGCGCGGCCACCGCGTACGGCATTACCGTGAAGTGACAGACTTCTGAGCCTGCCTCACACCAACCGCAGCCGGGTCAGATCCTGCGTATCAACCATGCCCACAGGCTTGCCCGATTCATCGACCACCACAATGTCATCAATCCGGTTTTTCTCGAATGCGGCGAGGACTTCAGCGGCGAGTTTGCTGGCCTGAATGCTCACCGGACGCGGCGTCATAAAATCGCACACAGCATTGTCCGCGATGGCATTGTCCTTCTGAAAAGCACGCACAAAGTCGCCGTGCGTGAAGACGCCTGCGAGCGTGCCGTCCGGGTGTGTCACAATGGCGGCACCACTGCGGGCGCGGGTCATCGCCTGAAGCCCTTCGCGAACAGTCGTACCCGGCTGGATGATCGCAAGTTGCTCACCGCTCCGCATGACATCGCTCACACGCGTCAGCAGGGCGCGGCCCAGCGAACCGCCCGGATGCAGTCTCGCAAAGTCTTCGGATTGAAAGCCACGGGCTTCCAGCAAAGCCATCGCCAGCGCATCACACAAGACCAGCATCGTCGTCGTGCTGGAAGTCGGTGCCAGATTCAGCGGGCAGGCTTCCTGCGTGACGTGCACGTCGAGCACCACATCCGCATTCTTCGCCAGCGTGGACTGCATGCCGCCGGTGATGGCGATGATCGGCGTGTCAAACCTCTTCAAATGCGGCAGCAGGTCCAGCAGTTCGGACGTCTCTCCGCTGTAGCTGAGCATGATCGCCAGATCACCTGGATCGATGACTCCAAGATCGCCATGCAGCGCATCCCCGACATTGAGCAGCACGGTGGTGGCACCGGTACTGTTGAGCGTGGCGGCAAGCTTGCGGCCGATGTTCCCACTTTTGCCCACCCCACAGACGATCAGCTTGCCCCGCTGGCGCACCCCGGCGAGCAGCAGCTCGATGGCCCGGGCGAAAGATTCGTCGATGCGCGCATGCAGCCGCTGCAGCTCGTCGATTTCGAGCTGGATGACACGGCGGGCTTTTTCAGGGTAATTCATGAGCAGGAACTGTTAGGCGGGGACTGAGATGCAGCAACCAAGTGCTTGAGCACGAGATACTTCCCCGCCATGTTTGGCGAAACTCCATCTGAATTGTACTTTAATCAATGACGTCTGGCTCCACCGGTTCTCACCGCGCCTTCATGGGTGTTTGCATCACCCTGTGTTTCATCTTGGTGCTGACTCTCTACGTCGGATGGACGCTTTATTTCAACAACACCGCGAACCGTAACACCCGGATCGCAAAGGACCAAACCGCCGAGCAGAAAGCCCAGGATCTGGAAAAGCTGGGAATCACCTTTCAGACGGCGCACACGGATGCCCCTGCCTCCTCGGTGCTGCCCAAACTCATGGCTGGCGCTGCTGACATCCGCCCTCCCACCACCACTCCGCCCGCACCCGCACCACCTCCTTCACCCGCCACTCTCGCTGACTCCCCGAGTCAGCCAGCTTCACTGTATCCAGTGGAATCCAGCGTCAAGGAACTGCCAATGCTGGAAACCAGCGATGAAGTCATTCAGGCAATGGAGCTTCTGGATCAATATTGGAAAACAGCCGATTGGAAAGAACGAGTGCCGCTGGTGGCCCATTCTGAGCGTGTCGCCCCGTTGATGCGGGATTACTATGGCACTCAGGGCGCCTCAGACCCCGAGCCCGGAGCCTTGGTCAGCAAGGCTCGTTATCAGATCAATGGCACTGAAATTCTTTACTTCAGCTATGCCAGCAGCCGGCCCACAGGCTCATTGGAAATCGCCATGCTGCGGGGTCCACAGGGAAAATTCCTGATCGACTGGGAAAGCCTCACCGGTTATGGCGAGATGTCTTTTCAGGAGTTCCGCACCAAGCGTCCCCACGAACCGGTGCTCATGCGTGCCTACGTGCGTTTGTTTGAGTACTACAATCATGAGTTCTCCGACTCTGAAAAATACCTCTGCATCAAGCTGACGTCAGAAAGCGGCGACAACTCCGTGTACGCCTATTGTGAACGTGGCACCCCGCTGGCACAATGGATCGAAAGAGACCTCGCCACCACCGGACCTGCCGGCTTCAAAGGCTACACCATGCTGATATCCTTTCCTCCCAACGCCCAGTCAAACCAGTGCGTGAATCTGGACAAAGTAATGGCCCAGCGCTGGCTTAAACTGCCTTAAGTCATCCTCACCGTCAGAACTGACGGCGTTCAGCAAAAACAAAGACCCGGCAGGCTTATTCGCCGTCGCGTCCGATCGCCTCAACCGGGCAGCCGGTCAGCGCTTCTTCGCACAAGGCGCGCTCATCATCCGTTTCAGGCTGCTTATACAGGAATGAATGCCCGCCGTCGTCGTCACGCTTAAAGTTTGCAGGTGCCGTTTCGCGGCAGAGGTCGCAGTCAATGCACTGGTCATCAACGTAGTATGCTCCGGAAGCGTTTTGGGCGTATTTGTTTTCAGCGTCGGCCATGGGGATCTGGGAAAGTAAGGGGGTATCAATACTAGTTCCCGCCCCCCGGGTTTCAAACGGTTTTTTGCCCGACCTCACCCCTTCCCCGGCCCTCTTTGACAGAGTCTTTACAATAAAAGCTCGCCTCAGCCGTGATGCTCGGCGCATCATCCACTCCAACCCGTCTCCGGCCATGAAATCGCTCGCACTTGCCCTCCTTCTTCCCCTCACGGCTTTTGCCGATAATGAAATCGGCTTCATCGAGCGCTTCGCCCTCGCTGCCGACCGCGAAAAAGCCCTCGGCGAGCTCGTTCCAGGCTCGGAGGAATACTATTTCTTCCACGCCCTCCATTATCAAAACGTCCGCGACAACGCCAAGCTCAATCAAATCCTCAACCAATGGCGAGAACGCGTCCCCAACGAAAACGAAGCCCGCCGCATCATCCTCAATCGCGAGGCCATCCTTGGCTACGAACGCAATCCACAGGCCACGCTCAAATACCTCATCGAGCGTCTCGGCATTCGTCACGACCACCAGCAGGAAGTGCGTGACCGAAAACCCAACCTCCCCACCCAGCTCGATCCCGCCAAAGTCAGCCGCGAAGTCTTTCTCCGCGATGCATTGAACAACGACCGCAGCCTCACCTCCCTTTCCCAGGAGGCTCTCGCCGCCCTCATTCGTGATCAGGCAGCTCTTACACCAGATCAGCGCCGCAGCGTGCTCAGCAAGCTCCAGCGCCCCGATGTGCCCAATCTCCTGCAGGCCATCATCGCGGACCTTCAGTCTGACAAATCACGCACCTTCGGCTCCCTTCCTATCCATCGTGCCCTGCTCCCTGAGCAGCTTGATGCACTGCTGCAAACCTTCCCTCAGTGGCTCGGCCAGCAGGCTTTCGTATACACCCGCCTGCGCAAGATGGCCCCCAGCGCGGATGTGAACCTCGAATACGATGACGCCGAACGCACCGCCTGGCTCGATCGCGTGTGGGCCTTCGCACAAAAACTGCCCCCTTCCCAAAACACGCTCAAGACCCGCATCCTCTACCTGCGCCTGGACCATGACCGCAAGCAGGGCGTGTATGACCGCAGCCGCTTCATCGAGTACCTCAAGCTCCCGCGTCAGGGCAGCTACATCAACGATACCTACATCAAGGACGTCAAACCCTTCGAACTCTCCAACCTCAACGCCGATCTCAGCGAACCGCTGCTGCTTTCCCCACCCATCGGCACCGACGAACCGCTCGTCCGCGAGTACTTCCTCCACCTCTTTGCCACCGAGGTGAAGCCCGATGCTGATGCGAACGATGTGCTGGCAAAATGGACTGAATACATCGCCGAAGAATGGCTCACCCCCGTGCTGGCGGAAGCCCTCATCACCCACGGCATCGGCTCCCCGGAACACTGGGCCTCTCTGCTCACACCCACCGAATTCCAGCAGCTCAAAGACCGCGTGGACATCGAATTCCCCGCCACGAATGCGCCGCAATTTTCACCCGGCGACGACATCCAGTTTGATGTCAGCGTCAAAAACACACAGAAGCTCATCGTGAAAATCTTCGAGCTGAACACGCTCAATTTTTTCCAGACCCAGCAGCGCCAGCTTAACACCGATCTCAATCTCGACGGCCTCGTCGCCAACAGTGAGCAGACCCACGCCATCGAAGGCGGCCCGTTCATGCGCCAGCGGCAGACCTTCAAGTTCCCCGAGCTCAAAGGCAAACGCGGTGCATGGATCATCGAGTTCATCGGCGGTGGTCGCAGCAGCCGCGCCCTCATTCGCACCGGCCAGTTCCAAGTCCTTCAGCAAACCGGCCCCAGTGGCGATCTGATCCTCGTCCTCGATGAAAAGCACCAGCCGGTGAATGACGCCGTGGCCTGGTTTGAAGGCCGCAAACTGACGCGCAATGAAAAGCTCGGCCGCATCGTCGTCCCGTTCACCAATCAACCCGGCACGAAGCAGCTCATCATTGGCGATGCCGCAGGCACCTTCGCCTCGCTCACCTCCTTTACCCACCATGCTGAGGACTACCGCCTCGACGCGCAGTTCCACATCGAACGTGAGCAGCTTCTCGCCCGCCGCGAAGCCACCCTCGCCGTGCGCACCGCATTGATGATGGGCGAGGCGCATCTCTCCCCCGAACTCCTCATCGAGCCAAAGCTCACCATCACCAGCACCACCCTGGACGGCATCTCCACCACTCGCGAAGTCAAGGACCTCAAGCTCAGCGCCGGCAGCGACCTCACGCACACACTCACCGTCCCAGAGCGCCTCGCCTCACTCACCGTGGCTTTCAGCGCCAAAGTGGATGTTGTCAGCGCTGGCGGCACCAAGAAAGACCTCACCGCCAGCCACACTTGGACACTCAACGGCATCGACAAGACCGACGCCGTCAACGACGGCCACCTCAGTACCTTCGACGGACAGCGCATCTTCGAACTCCTCGGCAAAAACGGCGAACCCATCGCCGACCAGCAAGTCCTTTTCACCTTCAAACACCGCGAGTTCAGCCGCACCCAGATCGTCCCACTGCGCACCGACGCCCAGGGCCGTGTGAACCTCGGCAAGCTCACCAGCATCGAATCCGTCGCCGCCCAAATCCCCAATGGCCGTCAGACACTCTGGCCGCTGGAGAATGCTGACAGCACCCTCTCCACCACCATTCACGCTAAAGAGGGTGAGACGATTCATGTTCCTTTTCAGGTCACAGGCCGACTGCCCATGTCACTCCTGGCACAAACCTCCGGCACCTTCACCGCAGACCTTGCAGCCCTCGTCAAAACCGAAAACGGCTTCCTCATCATCAGCGGTCTCAAACCCGGTGATTACTCACTGCAAATCCCTGACCAGCCCCTCATCACCCTCAAAGTCACTCAAGGAAACACCCTCGGCGGCTGGGTGCTGGGCAAGCACCGGCAGCTTGAGCTCAAAGGCAACACGCCGCTCCACATCATCAGCATCGAGAACGACAAAGATTTCATCACCGTCAAACTCGCCCACAGCAGTCCCTTCGCACGCGTTCACTTCGCCGCCTCACGCTTCGATCCCGGCAGCGGCATCTTTGGGGGTCTCGCCGGCTTCACCCGTTTTGGTGCCGCATCAGGCACTCCCGCGAGAAACCCGAATCTCTACTCCGCAGGCCGCGAGATCGGCGATGAGTACCGCTACATCCTCGAACGCCGCTACTCCAAGCTCTTCCCAGGCAACATGCTCACCCGCCCCGGTCTGCTGCTCAATCCATGGGAGACCCGCAGCACCGACCTCGACGAACTCGCCCAAGCAGGCGGCCAAAATGCGGCCATGACACGCGGCGGAGCCACAGGCACTTCGAGCATCGGCGGCATGATTCCCGCAAAGAAGATGAAAGCCCAAGCCGGACCGCAAGGCGGCACCAATCTCGACTTCCTCGCCGCATCCGCCCCGGTCATCTACAACCTCGTGCCCGACAAAGACGGCCTCGTCCGCATCGAACGCAAAGCCCTTGGCGACCGCCAGCATGTACAAATTTACGCCGAAGACCTGCAAAACGCCTCCTGGCGCACACTCACACTGCCAGAAGCCCCCACCAAGTTCGCCGATCAGCGCCTCGCACGAAATCTTGATCCTGCGGCACCCTTCACACAGAAAAAGGAAATCACCGTACTCGAAACCGGCAAGGCCCTCACCCTCGCCGACATCCTCACCAGCGAACTCGAAACCTACGACACCCTCGGCGGCATCCACTCGCTCTTCACCACACTAAGCAACGATGGCAACCTGTCCAATTTCGCATGGCTGCTGAACTGGCCCAAGCTCAAAGAAGATGAAAAGCGCGCCAAATACGGCGAGTTCGCCTGCCATGAATTGAACTTCTTCCTTTTCCGCAAAGACAAGCCCTTCTTCGACACCGTGGTGAAACCCCACCTAACGAACAAGAAGGACAAGACCTTCATGGACGAGTACCTCCTCGGCCTCGATCTCACCCCACACCTTGAATCCTGGGCCTACGCCCGCCTCAACATCGTCGAGCGCATCCTGCTCGCCCATCACATCAAAAATGAAGCACCAAATGCCGCACGCCATGTGCGTGAGCTATGGGAAATGATTCCACCGAATCCCGAACAACAGGATTACCTCTTTGAAACAGCATTACGCGGCCGTGTGATGGATAACGGTGGTTTAGGAAACATGGTTGCCTTCGACATGGGTGCAGGAAAGTCTGAAACAGCCCAACCAAGCCCGGCACCGCCGCCACCGCCAGCGATGGCATCCGATCCATTTAGCGCTCCAGCAGCGGCACCAATGCCGGGTGCAACATCATACGAGGACTATGCTACTTCAGCAGGTTCGATGGCCCCAGGCGCGGCCCAACTGATGCAAAAAATGAATTCAATCATTCTCCCGAATGTAGATTTCCAAAATGCCTCTATTGAAGAAGCCGTGCAATTTCTCCGGACCAAAAGCGGCGTCAACATCCACATTGCCCAGATGGGCGTGAAATCATCCGCGAGCATCAGCCTCAATCTCAAAGACGTTCCTTTATCTGAAGCCCTCAGATATGTCACTGAACTGTCGCAGATGAAATTCAAGGTGGAATCTGGTGGCGTTGTCGTCTTCCCATTGAGCGAAAATGCCACAGAGCGCCTCTCCCCGACCACCATTGAGCTGCAGCGAGCGGGGGCAAAAAATGGCAGCGGCGTTGCACTACCCAAAGAAATGGAAGCCCTTGGCAAAGATCGCGACGAGGCGCTCCGCAAATCCGGCTCGGGGGGCTTTACACTGAGCAGAGCCAACACCTACAGCGGCGAGACGTCCAACAATGCAGGAACACTCCTCTATTTTGGCACGGGAGATGTCAATGAAGCACGCCAAGAAGTCCGCATCTTCTTCCGCCCCCTCGGTCCCACAAAAGAGTGGGCGGAGAACAACTACTACAAACTGCGCATCACCGAGCAAGACTCCGACCTCGTCACCGTGAACGCTTTCTGGCGTGATTACGCCGCCTGGGTGGCCGCAGGATCCAAGGGCGGATTCATCTCAGCCAATGTCGCCGAAGCCAGCACCAATTTCACCGAGATGGTGCTCGCGCTCGCGGTGCTCGATCTGCCGTTTGAAACTCCAAAGCACAGCAAGAAGGCCGACAATGGAAAATTCACTTTCACCGCAGGCGGACCCTGCATCGTGTATCACAAAGAGATCAAACCAGCCGTCGTCGAAAACAACGCACAGGGCCAGCTCCTCGTTTCCCAAAGCTTCTTCCGCCAGAACGACCGCTTCCGCACAGAGGGAAATGAGAGGTTCGAAAAGTACGTCACCACCGAGTTCCTCACCGGCGCGACCTATGGCGCGAACATCGTCGTCACCAATCCCACCAGCAGCCCGGTCAAGGCCGTGGTGCTGCTGCAGATCCCACAGGGCGCCCTGCCCGTGCTCGGCAGCAAGGCCACCGACTCACGCCAGATTCGCCTGGAGCCCTACACCACGCAGACCTTCGAGTATCACTTCTACTTCCCGCTCATTCCAGCCAAGCCCGGCCTCAAGTTCGCGCACTTCCCCGTCAACGTCGCCACCAGCACCAGCACGGCGAGCACGAAACCTTTTGAGTTCAACGTCGTCCCTAAACTCACCGAGGTGGACAAGGCCTCATGGGACTATGTCTCTCAATACGGCAGCGCCGCAGACGTCTTCAGCTTCCTTGAGCAATCCAACCTCGCGGCCCTCGATCTGACCCGCGTCGCATGGCGCTGCCGCCAGAGCGTGGACTTCTACCAGAAGCTCATCGCCTTCATGCGCACGCATCACCTCGAAGATGGAACTATCTCCTCCTACGCACTGCTCCACAACGATGCCCCCACCTTGCGTGAGTGGTTGAAAGTTCAGTTCGGCGATGCCTGCGGCCCATACTTCTCCAGCAAACTCCTCACGCTCGACCCCATCGAACGCCGCAGCTACGAGCAGCTCGAATACTCCCCGCTCATCAATCAGCGCGCCCACCGCGTCGGAGGTGAGTGGCGCATCGCCAATCCTGCTGCGCTGGAGCAGTACACCAAGCTCCTCGGCATCCTCGCCCACAAGCCTCAGCTCGATGCCATGGACAATCTGAGCGTCGCCTACTTCCTCTTCCTTCAAGACCGCGTTGAAGAGGCGCTGACCCGCTTCAAGTCCATCGACGTCGTCAAGCTGCCCACCAAAATCCAGCACGACTACTTCCAGTGCTACGCCGCCTTCTATGAAGGCGATCTCGCCGCCGCGCGCGGTCTCGCCTCGAAGTACGCCGATCATCCCGTGCCACGCTGGAAGCTGCTCTTTGCCGATGTCGCCACGCAGATCAATGAAATCGAAGGCAAGGACGCCAAGACAGAAAAAGGCGACAAACCCGACCGTGAGAAGCAACAGGCCGAACTCGCCTCCACCGAGCCAGGCTTTGATTTTAAAGTCGAAAACAAGAGCATCGCACTGAGTTGGAAAAACCTCGAAGAAGTCACGCTGAACTACTACCTCATGGACCCCGAGTTCAGCTTCAGCAGCAATCCCTTCGTGAGCCAGGACGCCGGACGCTTCAGCATCATCAAGCCGAACAAAACAACCACGCAGGCACTGCCAAAGAATCAGACCACGCTCGACCTCGCACTGCCCGCCGAATTCGCCAAGGCAAACGTGCTTGTCGAAGTCCTCGGTGCCGGAAAGCGCAAGACCCAGGCCTATCACGCCAACAGCCTGAAACTCACGCTCTCCGAAAACTACGGCCGCCTCGAAACCCGCGACGCCACCACCGACAAGCCGCTGCCTAAGTCCTACGTCAAAGTGTACGCACGCCTCAACAACGGCACCGTGCGCTTCTTCAAAGACGGCTACACCGACCTGCGCGGCCGCTTTGACTACGCAAGCCTCAACGGCTCCGAAAATGCCTCCCCGCAGCCCACGCCGTATGAAGCCGCACCCGCCAACGGCCTCGACTACCAGATGCTCAAGCCCGCCGAACTGCAAAATGTCGAAAAACTCTCGCTCCTCATCCTCAGCGACACACACGGCGCGACAGTGAAGGAAGTAAGCCCTCCTGGCCGCTAATGCAGACTCGTCACGTAGAATGCAACTTATCCAGCTCAAAGCACCGCGCTGCATCGGGTCTGAAAGACCCACGGAGTCAGCCCAGGGCACATTCGCGCAGCGACAAGCCCTGGGTCGCACGTGCCACCACGCTTCCTCCGGCAGCGCCCTGAAGGGGCGGGGGAGCACCTTCACTCGTTCCATCATGCAGCCATTCGTATCGTTCCTTGATGTTGCAAAATGGATGACGAGCTGCGCTTGATTCATCTACCCTGAGAGAACCCGCCTTCTTCGAGCGTGAAGAAGGCGCTTCACCCACCATGAAATCCATCCTCGCCGCTCTTCTTGCCTTCACCCTCACTCTCTCCGCGCTTGACCAGACGCTGGACATCTACTGGATCGACTCCGAAGGCGGCGGCTCAACGCTGATCGTGACGCCATCAGGCGAATCAGTTCTCATCGACACCGGCAACCCTGGCGGACGCGATCCCCAGCGCATCCAGAAAGTCGCCACGGAGCAGGCGAAACTCACCCGCATCGACCACGTCATCATCACGCACTTTCATGCCGACCACTTCGGCGGACTTGCCGAACTGGCCGAGTTGATGCCTATCGGCACCCTCTACGACAAAGGCATCCCCGACGGCAGTCCAGACGGCAAAGCCCAGGACATGCGCTGGACACTGACCAGCCGCCCCTATCGCGATGCCAAGGTGGAAAAGCGCGTCACGCTGGCCGCAGGCGCCATCGTCCCGCTTAAGCAGACCGAGGGCAGACCCAAGCTCACACTGCGTTGCCTCGGTGCGAATCAGCAGTTCATCCCACCTTATCCCGACCAACCCGAAAACCCTCTCAAAGGTTCCGTGCCCCCCAAAGCAACCGATCCGAGCGACAACGCAAACAGCGTCGTTTTGCTGCTGCAGTTCGGTGATTTCCGCTTCTTTGACGGCGGCGATCTGTCATGGAACGTCGAAGAGAAACTCGTCTCCCCCTTCAATCTCGTCGGCACCGTCGATCTCTATCAGGTGAACCACCACGGCTTGGATGCGAGCAACAACCCCATCCTCATCCACAGCCTTCAGCCCACAGTTTCAGTGATGAACAACGGCCCGCGCAAAGGCACCAGCAAGTCCGCCATGGACGCACTCAAATCGACCCCGACAATCCAGGCGATGTATCAGGTGCATGAAAACGTCCGCGACGATCATGAAAACACCGCAGACAAAACCATGATCGCCAACCACGGCGATCTTGCCGAAGCCTGCGCCGCCAACCACATTCACTGCACCATCAGTGCAGATGCAAAGAGCTACACTCTCGAAGTTCCTTCACAGAAACACAGCCGCACTTTCCAGACCCGCGAGAAGTAGCTGCTACTTCGCTCCCAGCTTGGTCCGAATCACAGGTGCCAGCCATTTGGCCGTCTCATCGGCAATGACATTGTATCCCGCGAGGTTCGGGTGACGATCTCCTGCCCAGCCAGGGAGGTGGCCGAAGATGCCATCGAGGCGGTTGTCGAGCACGACAACCTTCGGATCGTCGCCCTCCGGCTGGAGATAGGGAGTGGCAAGCGGACGGAGTTTTTCCGGAATTTTCGATAGCGGAAAACGGCGATAGTTGAGGCCGTCAGGATTCTTCTTCAATTCGGCAAGGTAGCGCGGCGCGATGTCGAAGAGCGTAAGCTTTTCATCCTTGGCGATCTGCTTGATGAGCGCGTTGATGTCCGCGTGGAGGTTGTTAAGAGCATAAGGGATGGCAGTCATCGGGATGAGCATCGCCTTGGGATGGTCTTTGCGCAGGCGCTCTAGCAACTCATGGAAATCCTTCGAGAACTGAGTTTTGAAGTCCTTCACCTTCGCCTGGTCGTTGAGTCCGTAGCGGATGAAAATGTAATCGGCCTGCGGCTTGGTCTTCACGGCCTTGTCATAGCGGGTGTCGAGAAGGCGACGAATGTACTCACCGCTGACGCCCTCGTTATAGACATCGCAGGGCGGAAGATCAGATTCGAGCGCGAGCTGGATACGCAGCGTGTCCTCAATCTGAGGCTCGGAAGGGGCCATTTTCTTCGGGATGCTCGCCTCGGTGGTGCTGTCGCCAAGCAGGATGATCTGCAGGCGTTTTTTGCCCGCCGTAGCATCACTGAACGCGAAGGACTGGCCTCCGATGAACTGATCAGAGGTGATGGTGGGGCAGATCAGTCGCTCGACATGCTCGATGAATTTCGCCGTACCCTGCTTGTGACTGAGGAAGGGCCAGCGTGCAGG
>NZ_JAQSEA010000231.1 GCF_029946185.1 Prosthecobacter sp. | reverse complement strand
AAGCAGCAGCGTCCATTCACGCCTCACATTCTGCCCTTCGTGAATCACGCGCTGACCGATATGCGCCACATTCAGATGCGTGAGTTTAAACTGCACCAGCCCCAGGAACATGCCCACCGCTGCTGCCGAGAAGCCCCAGCGCCAGCCCACCTCCTCCCCCAGCCAACCGCACAACAACTGACCAAACAATGCGCCGACATTGATGCCCATGTAGAACAGGGTGAACCCGGCATCCCGCCGCGAGCCTCCCTCGGGGTAAAGCTGTCCCACCAGCGCACTCATGTTCGACTTCAGCAAACCGGAGCCGAAGGCCACCAGGATCAGGCCAATGAAAAACGCCTGCGTGCTGTGAATGGCCAGGACCACATGCCCGATGGCAATGATGATGCCGCCCCACCACACCGCTTCTTTGGCCCCGAGCAGCCGGTCTCCCACCCAGCCGCCCGGCAATGCCGTCATATAAACGAGAGCCGTGTAGAGTCCGTAGATGGCGGCGGCCATTTCGTCCGTCAGCCCCATACCCCCACGATTCACCTCCGCCACCATATACAGCACCAGCAGCGCCCGCATGCCGTAGTAACTGAAGCGTTCCCACATCTCGGTGAAGAACAGCGTGTAGATACCGCGAGGATGGCCGGTGGGTGCGGAAGTCATGTGCGTGAAAAGGCCGCCATCCAAAGACAGCAAGCCCCTCATTGCGAGCTTTTACTTACTCAGCCGTCACCAGCTTCGCCTTAAACTTCACCATCGCCTGCTGGATGAGCTTATCGTTGTAAAAGTCGGGATCAGGCGTGGCGGCACCGATGTCAAGCTCAGCAGTCTTCGGCCCCTCGGCTTTGGCTTCCACCTTGGGAGCTTCTGCGGGTTTGGCCACAGAGGCTGGCTCATTCAGCAGACCCAGATCGATCTCGGCATGCACCGGTGCCTTGAGACTTGGATCGAGCACAAACTCGAACTTCATCGCCTTTCGCGTCAATTCATGAGCCAGTCCTTCGAGGAAGCTGACCTGCGCCGGGCGCATCAGGCTGTCGCGCGCAAAGCTCTCACTCGGTGGGAATCCCACCTTGATCGTGTTGCGCTCAACTCCAAGGAGCGTACCCGCCTGCACCCATGACATTGCCAAAGGGCGGCGGACCTGCACCTGCGTAACTAACTTCGACCAGAAAACGTCGTTGCCAAACAGCTCTTCCGGTTCATCCACAGGAGAAGGCTCTCTGACCTGTGCCGCCACCACAGGGCGCGGTGCGGGTGCTGGCTCAGGTACTTTCTCCACGACGGGTTCGGGTGCTTTCTCAACGGGAGGCGCTGCCTTTGCCACAGGCTGCGGCTCAGGCTCCGGTGCCCTCACCACGAGGGGCGGCGCGGGAGTCTCCTCACGCTCCACGGGCTGCGGCTTCACCGCTGGAGCGGCTCTCACCGGCTCCGCTGCACGTCGCATGGGAGGCGGTGCCGCCTGCACACGCGGGGCCGGCCGGGTCAAACCTTCGCCACTGCCCGAATCCAGCGCATCAATGACATCGCTGATCGAAACTTCATTCAGGCTCTGCACGGAGGCGATGACGCCAAGTTCAAAGTGCAGGCGCTTGTTGCTGGCCCAGCGCATGCGCGCATCCACATCGGCCAGACCATCCACCACACGCAGCAGTTGCTCCGTGTTTGCCATCTGCGCTTGGGCCACGACTTCTTCAGCCACTTCCGGGCTCAAATCTTCCGCCGCAGCTTCGGGATCGGCCTGCTGCACCAGCAGCGTGCGGAAATGCTGGATCAGGTCGCCCAGGAAGCGGCCCAGTTCCTTGCCAGCCTCGTTTTGCTCATACACGGCACGCAGGGCACCCACGGTATTGCTTTCGAGAATGTGCCGCGCCAGTTGCGCCACGGATTCACCGGAGGTGAAGCCAAACACATCCAGCACATCCTGCTCGGTGATGTGGCCGCCGCAGAAGGCCACGAGCTGGTCCAGCATGGACTGCGCATCGCGCATGCCGCCTTCCGCGCCTTTGCCGATGGCATACGCCGCCTTCTCGTCCAGGCTCACGTTCTCCAGTTTCGCGATGTGCAGCAGGTGCTTGGCGATCACCGCATTCGGGATGCGGCGCAGGTCAAAACGCTGGCAACGGCTGATGATCGTGGGCAGGATCTTGTTCGGCTCCGTCGTGGCAAAGATGAACTTCACATGCTCCGGTGGCTCTTCGAGCGTCTTGAGCAGGGCATTGAAGGCCCCCGTGGTGAGCATGTGGACCTCATCGATGTAGTAGATTTTGTACCGGCAGCGCGTGGGGGCATACTTCACGTTGTCCCGCAGCTCGCGCACCTGCTCCACGCCGTTGTTGCTCGCGCCGTCGATCTCCAGCACGTCCATGCAGCGCCCTTCGGCGATCTCGATGCTCAGCTCGTCCTGGGGATCAAAGTCGATGGTTGGCCCGCCCTTGGCGCACAATGCCTTGGCAAAGATGCGCGCCGTGGAGGTCTTCCCCGTACCACGCGGCCCCACAAACAGATAAGCATGCGCCAGCCGCTGCTGGGCGATGGCATTGCGCAGTGTTCGTACGACGTGATCCTGTCCGAGGACGTCTTCGAAAGTCTGGGGGCGATATTTGCGGGCAAAAACTTGGTAACTCACCCTTTCAGACTAACAAAGCGTAAGGATGAAGCCACTGGAACTTTGAACTTTGAATCAGAGACCAAGCAAATCGCGCAGCGTTGCCTTGACCCCGCTCATCTGATCTTGGGTGAGCGCGCCCAAGCGCCGAGTCAGTTTGCGCTCATCGAAGCTGGCGAAGCCTTGAACATTCAACGCTGATTCTTTGGGAAGCCAGCGCGGCTTGCCTAAATAAACGTCACCCCGCTGAGCACGAATCTGTGAGGTCAGTGGAGCCACAATGCCAAGCGCGCGTGCATTCTGCGGCTCGTCCGTCGCCCTCAAGCCACCGGAACTTTAGACTTTGAACATTGAACTTTGTCCCCCGAGCGGCGTATATAAAAGCTGCCTTGACCTCTTGACGGCGCAGCCCCCTGACCGCGCAGCGATCTGACCTTACGCTCTTTCCCCTTCCCCATGCTCCTTTCCCTGACCTCCCGCATTCTGAAAACCGTTGACCCGCTCTGCCTGGCCAAAATCGGCTGGAATTTCGGCTACAAGGGGGCGCGCTCGGTCATGCTGCACAAGCAGCGCATGAAGCAGGGGCAGTACTTCCCGCCATTCTTCTACATCTCCATCCTCAACTCCTGCAACCTCCGCTGCCAGGGCTGCTGGGTCGATGTGGACAAACCGCGCGAGTCGCTGAACCTCGATGAGCTCAACAAGATCGTGAACGACGCCAAACGGCGCGGCAATTCCTTCTTCGGCATCCTCGGCGGCGAGCCCTTCATGCACCCTGAGCTGTTCGACTTCCTCTCGATGCACCCGGACGCCTTCTTCCAGGTCTTCACCAACGGCCAGATGATCACCCCGAAGGCTGCCGAAACCATGCGCAAGCTCGGCAACATCACCCCCCTCGTCAGCATCGAAGGCACCGAGATCGTCAGCAACGAACGCCGTGGCAACAAAGACGTCCTCACCCGCACCCTGCGCGGCCTGCAAAACTGCCTGGATGCCCGCGTCCTCACCGGCGTGGCCACCAGCCTCTGCAAAACAAATATCGACGACCTCCTCACCGAGAAATGGCTGCGCCGCCTCATCGACATGGGCGTGCACTATGCGTGGTATCACACCTACCGTCCCGTCGGCCCCAAGATCAGCGCCGATCTCGCCCTCACTCCCGAGCAGATCACCCAGGTGCGCAAATTCGTCGTCAATATGCGCGCCAAGATGCCCATCGCCATCGTCGATGCCTACTACGACCACAACGGCCAGGCACTCTGCCCCATGGCCAACGGCATCAGCCATCACATCAGCCCCACAGGTGCCATCGAGCCCTGCCCCATCATCCAGTTCGCCAAAGAAAGCGTCCGCACCAATGACGACCTCTTCGACGTCTTCACCAAAAGCGAATTCCTCCGCGACTTCCGCAACATCGCCTCCGCCAACACACGCGGCTGCATCGTCCTCGAGCGCCCCGATCTCGTCAAAGCCGTCGTCACCAAACACAGCGCCAAAGACTCCACCATCCGCCAGACCGCCATGGCCGAAATCGAATCCATGACCCCACGCACCAGCCAATGGCGCGAAGGCGAAGAGATCCCCGAAAAGCACTGGATGTACTGGCTCGCCAAGAAGTTCTTCTTCAATGACTTCGGAGTCTATAAAGGCCTAGAGTCCCGAAAATAGCCCCCTCCTCTCAGGAGGATAGGCTTCCAGCCAGTCCGGCGGATCGAGGCGTCCCGCCTCCGTCCGGTTCCGATTACTCGCGCCGCAAAAAGCGCCTCTTCAGCGTCCAAAAAGGCTTAGCGTCCCGAAAATAGCCCCCTCTCCGGAGGATAGGCTTCCAGCCTGTCCGCCGGATCGAGGCGTCCCGCCTCCGTCCGGTTCCAAACCAAGGCGGGACGCCTCTATCCAAAGTCAGGCTAGAAGCCCGACCTCCAAAGATTGCTCACGCGCCAAAACCCCAGCCAACCTTTTCCCACGTGGGATGAACATAGCGCACCCATTGCGACTCCGTCAGTCCCGCCCTCACCGGATTCTTGCCAATATACCTCAGAGCTTTCCAAAGATGCTCCGAATCCCGAACCAGCGTATCATAGCTCTCGGCCTCCCAGACCTCGCCAGAGCGGCCCAAGTGTTTGTTGATCTCCTTGGCGGTAAAACTTTTCCATGAGTGCAGCAGTTCCCCCAGATCCATGCCCACAAACGGCCGCACCAGCACGTGTACGTGATTCGGCATGATGCAGTAGCTGGAAAGAAAGCAGCGCTGCTCATGGAAATGATGCAAAGCACGACTCACGATGCCAGCGCACGCCATATCCCGCAGCCAGCAGTCGCCACTGCATGCATCCAGCCATTCATCCACACGCCTCATGCATTCGCGGTGGAGTTTCTGCCACGCATTATCCCCTCCTGGCTCAGGGTGCATGCGCAGCCAGTCTTCGCGAAAACACTCCAGCTCGCGCAGCTTTTCAGCAGGCAGTGAATCAGCGAGCCGAAAGGTGATGAAGTAAGTAGCTCCCTCCTGCGTCCAATGCGGCAGCTTGCGCCGGTATTTGACGATGGGACGCGAGCTGTCCAGTGGCTCAAAATCAGGCGGCCCATCGCGAAAACTCATTCCCCATTGTGCCGTTCACCCATCCCCACTGTCAACGACAACAGCATCCCATCTCAGGAGGATAGGCTTCCAGCCTGTCCGGCGGATCGAGGCGTCCCGCCTCCGTCCGGTTCCGAACCAAGGCGGGACGCCTCTATCCATAGTCAGGCTAGAAGCCTGACCTCCTCGCTGGAGAGGCCCCCGTCTCTCCAGCACCGTTCGCCGCCTGCGGCGAATCTGGATATCCCCTCACCTTTTCACTTGCGGTGCGATCCTAAAATCGCTCTACATGGCATTCATGGCTCAAAATTCATTTTCTCCTGTTCTGGCTCGTGGCGGTATGGGCGGCATCGTTCGCTGGTTCATTCAGATCGTCATCTATGACATCTGCATCACCGGCATTCAGGACATCCTCGGCGTCAGCCGCATGGTGGCCCTCTTCATCTTCCTCGGCATCATGATTCTCATCAGCATCGGCGGCTACATGCTGCGCAAGAAGATGAGCGGTCAGGCTGACTCCGATATTTAGCCATGCGACACACGGTTCTTCACTCCCCTGCCTTTTCGACCTTGCGGCTTGATATGGCGGAGGGCGAGACCATTCACTCGCAGCCAGGCAGCATGCAGGCCATGACGCCCGGTTTTCAAATCGACGTCAAGGCCGGTCTGCACATGGGGGGCAAGCGCGGCATGCTCGGTGGTGTGCGCAGCCTTTTTGGCGGAGAGAGCTTTTTCACCGTCGTTTACAAGGCCAAGCGTGACGACCAGCACCTCATGCTCGCCCCCGAACAGATGGGCGAGATCCGTGCCATCGAAGTCACGCCTGAAACCGGCCTGAAACTCGCACGTGGTGCCTTCCTGGCCTCCACTCCCGAGCTCACCTTTGATCTGCACAATGCCGGCATGCAGGGCATGCTGGCAACGCGCGGCCTGTTCTTCCTGAAAACCGTCGGCTCCGGCACCCTCTTCCTCTCCAGCTACGGCGGCGTCATTGAGCAGAACCTCGCAGAGGGCGAGCGCTTCGTGCTCGACAACCGTAACATCGTCGCCTTCACCGACACCATGCCGTTTGAGTCCGTCGTGCTCACCCAGTCGCTCAAGGACTCCTTCCTCTCTGGCGAAGGCTTCGTCGTCCGCTTCACCGGCCCCGGCAAGGTCCTTTACCAGACCCGTGCGCGACCCTCCATGGGACTCATTCGCGGCTTCCTGCAATCCATCACTTAAGCAGGATGGAAAGCGTCCTGCCAGCGCCGCGCCGTCTCGTCACGCCCACGCGGGATGCCCTGCTGCGCAGCTTTCAGGCCAACGAATCGCGCTCCATGCTGTGGCTCGGCCTGGAACTGCTCGTCATTTTCGGCGGCATCGCTTGGTGGGTGGCACAGCCGCACCACATCCCCGACTGGCAGTTCGCCCTGTTTTTTGCGTGCGCCTTTTTGGGTCTGTTTGATTTCATCGTCACACAGTACCTCGCCAATCGGAAGCGCCTAGAGGACATCCGCCCGGAAGCAAAACTCGGACACCACACCCGCGACACCCTCATCGCCGCAGTGCGCCGCGTGCAGGAGCGCCTCGGCCTCACCGGCCAGCGCATCCCCGTCTATCTCGCTCCGGAAAAGGACGTCAACGCCTTCGCCATGCGCCTGGAGCTTCTCCCCGGCTGGCACCTCTTCAACAGCGTTCAGCTCAACCGCTCCATCGTTCATCTCCTCGATGAAAAAGAGCTCGAATCCGTCATCGGCCACGAGCTCGGCCATGTCTTCCCTTACTCGCCCATCGCCAGCCGCTGCATGCTCGTGCATGCGCTCCTTTCCGGCGTGCTCGCTCTCGTCATCGCCCAGGTGCTGCAAGACTACGACATCCGCTGGGGCTCGCCGCTCCTCGCAATCGGCGCGGCACGCTGGGTCGCTTTTTCAACCTGGGTCACGCAGATCCGCCTCGTCGAGTTTTTGTGCGACGACCACGGAGCCCGTGCCGCCGGCCTCGTCCCAGCCATCACCACCGAAATCAAACTCGGCATCGAGCACGAAGCACGCAACGCCCTCCTCGCCCACGTTCTCAAGGCCAAGCTCCGCCATACCGGCGTCCCCATCGCCCAGCTCCTCCAGGAATACGAAGACGCCATGCCCTTCGGCAGCGTCCAGTCCGCTCAAGCCCGCGCCCAACTGGAGCAGGGCATCAAGCGCCGTCTCACCGAGCACGATGAGACCTCTCTCAAAGGATTCTTCCAGTTCGCCTTCAAGAGCGACAACACCGACCAGGACGCCCTCAAAGAAACTCTGGCCGAAATGGAAGCCGTCAGCCGCATCGCCAAAGTCCCCGTCTCACTCCCAGACGTCCTCAACGATCCCCGTCTTATACCCGACCTCGTACAGCTCATCGAAGCCCACCCCGACCACGTCCTCTTCCACCTCGAAGCCGAACTCAACGACCGCAACTCCACGCACCCCAACACCTCCCGCCGCCTCCTCTACCTCTGGCGCAATCAGAAGGCCATCGCAGACGCTGCATGATCGGAGGATAGGCCTCCGGCCTGTCAACGGATCGAGGCGTCCCGCCTCCGTCCGGTTCCAAACCAAGGCAAAACGCCCCAGCCCCCAGTCAAGCCAGAGGCCTAACCTCCGCGCTGAATGCGTGGCGCCATCTGCAAGCACCTCAGCTTCCCACCCGACAACCATCCCTCCTCATTCCGTAAAATCACCCGCAGAGTCTTCGGCGGTTGATCACCCAGATAAGCATCCGCCTTGATGAGAGTGACCGTCATGGAACCATCCGCATGGCGCAAAACAGTCTGCGGCTTATCCGTGTCAAACCACCCGTCTTCGGTAAAGACGATGATCTTATCAGCCTCCCGCTGACTTTTGCTAACACGCGCCTCGCTGGTGACAGGCTTCATCACCAAAGTAATCACATCCCCCTTCTCGCTAGCACTGGACGTCCAAGCATCACTCCTCTGCTCAACCCGCGCCCGCTCAGCATCCAGCAGCTTATGCCACTTCGTATTCAGTTCCGCAGTGGCGGCGACAGGCAGCGTCAGGCTGAGATCCATCGAACCGGGGTGGCAGGAGTTTCCGCAAGCCATCCATGACGCGGTGCCGGTGAGGGTGACGGATTCGCCCACCTTCAAATTTGCAGGCGGAGTGATCTCCGTCCGCAGCATCACATCGCGATCAAACCCCTGCGCCTTGATCTTGAACATCAGCGTCCGCTCCGGCTCAGGATAGATCAGTTCGCCCGCTTTCCAGCCACGCGGAAGCTGCCACTTCATCTGCGTGGGTACCCCGACAATGCCGGGAAACCGCCAGTAGGTATGATAACCGCGATCATGCTCCAGCCAGAGACCGACGGTGAAAGGCTGGCCCGGGACGATGGCGGACTGCTCGGAGACAAGCTGGAGCTTGAGCCCCTGCTGGGCAAAGGATGAAGAATGAAGGACGAAGGATGAAAGCAGCAGGGTGAGCAGCAACACAAAGCGGCGGCTCGGACCATTCGTCATTTTGCATTCGTCATTCATCATCTCTCAATAAGCAGCATGCCCCGGCGTCCGTGCAAAGGGAATGACGTCTCGGATATTGGGTACGCCTGTGACAAACATGAGGAGGCGCTCAAAACCGAGGCCGTAACCCGCATGCGGCACGCTGCCATAGCGGCGCAGATCCGCGTACCAAGAGTAGTTTTCAGGATCCAAACCCTGCTTGGCCATCAGCGCTTCGAGAACGTCCAACCGCTCCTCACGCTGGCTACCGCCGACGATTTCACCAATACCCGGGACCAGCAGGTCCATCGCAGCCGCCGTTTTGCCATCATCGTTCTGCCGCATGTAGAAGGGCTTGATCTCCTTCGGGTAATTGAAAATCGTGACAGGCCCCTTGACGTGCTCTTCAGCGAGGTAACGCTCGTGCTCGGTCTGCAAGCCTTCGCCCCAGACCACGGGATTTTCAAAGCTACGCCCGCTCTTGAGCAAGATCTCAACAGCATCCGTGTAGCTGATGCGCTCGAAGGGTTTGGCCAGCGTCTGTTTCAGTCGCTCAATCAGCCCCTTGTCGATGAACTTGTTGAAGAACTCCAGTTCATCCGGGCACTCATCAAACATGGCTTGCACGAGGTAGCGCACCTGCTCCTCCGCCAGCGTCATGTCGGCGTCGAGATCGTAGAAGGCCATCTCAGGCTCGATCATCCAAAACTCCGCAGCGTGGCGCGTGGTATTGCTGTTCTCCGCACGGAATGTAGGGCCAAAAGTATAAATATTCCCCAGCGCACAGGCAAACGCCTCGCCCTGAAGCTGCCCGCTCACCGTCAAATAGGTTGGCCTACCAAAGAAATCCTGCTCGGGCTTCGTCGTGGTATTCGGCTTCAAGGTCGTCACCTGAAACATCTCCCCTGCCCCTTCGCAGTCGCTGCTGGTGATGATCGGCGTGTGGACATAAAAGAACCCGCGCTCCTGGAAAAAGCGATGCACCGCATAGGCCATCTTGCTGCGCACGCGGAAGACACTGCCAAACAAATTCGTGCGCGGACGCAGATGCGCGATGGTGCGCAGAAACTCCGGCGTATGTCCCTTCTTCTGCAAAGGATACGTCGCATCCGCCTCGCCCAGCAGCCGCAGTTCCTTCGCCTGCATCTCCCACTTCTGCCCAGCCGCAGGCGAAGCAATCAGATCGCCCACCACCTCGACAGAGGCACCTGTCAAAATACGCGGCAGCAGCTCAGCAGAGGGCAGCGCAGCATCCACAACCACCTGCAACCCCTTGAAGCAGGAGCCGTCGCTGATTTCGAGAAAGGAGCAGGCCTTTGAATCACGCTTCGTGCGCACCCACCCGCGTGCGATGATGCCGGGCCGTGCGGATTCCGAATGAATGAGGGAGTTGATAGTGTCGAATGGCATGAGCTGAAAGCTAACGAGTCTGGTGCTTCGGGCAAGAAAGTAGTCCAGAGCTTTAACTCGTTCTGGAAGGTGCCGAGTGAGACAGCCACGAACCAAAAAACATACCACCCCTACAAATAGCCCCAGTCATCGTCCGACA
The DNA here is from genome assembly GCF_029946185.1 of Prosthecobacter sp. Taxonomy (GTDB): domain Bacteria; phylum Verrucomicrobiota; class Verrucomicrobiia; order Verrucomicrobiales; family Verrucomicrobiaceae; genus Prosthecobacter. The sequence goes on along the minus strand of NZ_JAQSEA010000231.1, from coordinate 10,477 downwards.
ACCAAGCGCGGCCAGAGCCAAAAAAGCTCGCGACTACTTTTGTCCAAAATACCCCTTCACCTTGACCTTGCGGCCATAGATCTTCTCGCCACCCGCCACATAGAGAATGTCGTGGTCCTTGCCAGCAAACTCGACACTGACCACTTTGCCCGTCGCTTCCGGTTTGGCGATGATCCCAGCCAGACGCCCAGCAGTATCAAAAATCTGCACCCCAAGCTCAGTCGTGACAAAAGTGCGGCCGTTCGCCTCCGTCGTTGAGCCATCACCCGCAGCGCTCTCCTTGCCCACCGGCAGCCACATCGTCATGTACGGCGCGCCACCGGTCAGCGTGCCATCGTCTTCGATGCGCCAGGCCCACACATGCTTGCCACCGTATTCAGACGCAAACAGCGTACGTTCATCCGTGGATATAGTGATTCCATTAGGCTTCACCACATGACCTTCATCCGCAATGACGTGCTTCTTGTCCTTCGTGATGAGATGAATGCGCTGAGTGGGCGTCTCGGTGAAATACAAATTCCCCGTCTTACTGACAACAAGGTCGTTACACTTCACATCGGTGAGCAACACCTCCACCTCGCCCTTCATCGTGATGGCAATGATGCGCCCCTCCTTGTTATGGCAGGCATAAAAGCGCCCATCCGGCCCGATCTGCAAGCCGCTGATGCCCGGCAGATTATCGAGAAACAGATCCACCTTCCCCGTGGCGGCATCCAGCTTGTAGATACCCTTGCCCCCCTTCACATCGGTGAAGAACAAATTCCCTGCCTCATCGCAGCACAGGCCGTCGGTGAAAACATACCCACTGGCGACTTCCTTCCACGACTCCCCCTCGATGAGGTAGTCATGCAGCGAGGTGTCCTGCGCGAGCAAGCTTGAGGAAAGGAGACAGAGAGTGAGGAGGGTGCGTTTCATGCGTTTTGAAGGTCAATTGTAAATGTCTTTCCGATGCCCGACATCCACAATCAGGACAATGAGCTTGGAATCCTGGATTTGGTAAATGACACGATAGCTGCCAGAACGAATGCGCCAGAGCTCGGCATTACTCTTGAGTTTGATGCAGCAGGGAGGCCGGGGTTGCTCGCAAAGCCGGCGAATGTCTTTTTCGATCTGTTCTGCCACCGGAGGAGTCAATTTTCTCAATGCCCGGATGGCGGATTTCTCGAATTCAAGGGTGTAAGCCATCACTTCCACCCGAGTTCAACTTTCGCCTGTTCCCAACCAATGGTTGCGCTGCCTTCAGCCAAGATGGCTTCGGCTCTGGCAACATCAGCAGCATCCTCCTTTTCTTCACGTTTCGCCTCAAGCCATTCCACCAACTTCCAGAACTCCTGCTTCGGCAGGGATTCAATGGCCTTTTCGATTTCAAGCACGGTGCTCATGACGACGAAGATACTACCTCCTTGGCTTAGCTCAATAGCGAACCCTGAACCGCAAAGCGTGTTATTTCTTCCACAGCCAGCGCAGTGTATCCGGCAGCATGGAGCCACCGTGCTTGCCGTTGTGCGTGCCTTCACCGAGCACGAATTTGTAATCATACCCCGCAAACTTCAGCGATGCCGCCATATCCTGATTCGCCAGCGGCCAGTTGCCGAACTGGTTGTCGAGGTCGTTCTTGCCGTCCTGTAGGAAGACCTTGATTGGCTTCTTCTCCGACTTGCGGACCAGCGCAGGATAGACATAACCACCGCGAATATTCGTGAAGGAACCGATGTGGCTGATTACCTTGCGGAAGGCGTCAGGGCGCTCCCACGCCACCGTGAAAGCGCAGATGCCGCCGCTGCTGTTGCCACAAATGCCACGGCCTTCGGGGTCGTCGGTCAGCTTGTAAGTCTTGCTCACTTCCGGCAGGATTTCTTCGATCAGAAAGCGAGCATGCAGATCGCCGAGGGAATCATACTCAAAGCTGCGATTGCTCCGCGCCTTCTCCTTCGGATTCGTCGTGGGAAACACACCCGGATTGATGAAGATGGCAATCGTCACCGGCATCTCGCCCTTCGCGATGAGATTGTCGAACACCACCGGCACACGAAACTGACCGTCGTTCTTCACAAAGCCTCCGCCATCGCAGAACACCATCACATTCGCAGGTGTCTCCGCCTTGTATTGCGCAGGCACATACACCCACCAGTCCCGCGTCGTGCCCGGATAAATCTTCGAGTTCGTCCAGGCCGGCATCTGCGTCACCTTCCCCTGCGGCCCCCCTTCCTTCACCTGAGAATCAGGCCCAAGGACATACTGATCATCCTGCGGAGCAGCTTGAGCGAGTGAGGCGAGGAACAACGAGGCGGCGAAAAGAGGAAGAAACTTCATGGACGAATCCGAACGCTGGATGCACGAGACATCTTACATGCGTGAGAGGACCGCCCTCGTTCCGCCGTTCTTAAATCAAGCCTTCATGATTTTTCGTCTCCTCTTGCCCAGCATATTTGCGGTCACCGCAGTTTCCGCCGCCATCGACTTCCCTCACCAGATCGTGCCCATCCTGCGGGAGCACTGCGCGGAGTGCCATGCCGGGGACAAGAAGAAAGGCGGCTTCTCCTTCAATGATCGCGAATCCCTGATGGAAGGCGGCGAAGACGGCGCGGTGGTGGTGAGCGGCAAAAGCGCGGAGAGCGCCATGATCAAGGCCATCCTCTCCGCCGATCCCGATGACCAAATGCCGCCCAAGGGCAAGCGCGTGCCACCAGAGCAAATCGCGCTGCTGAAGCAATGGATCGACGAAGGCTTGCAGTGGGAGGAAGGTTTCGCCTTCAAAAAGCCCGCCTATGAGCCGTCACTGAAGCCGCGCTCACCCGCACTTCCTGCGGTGGTGGATGGACGAAGCAACCCCATTGACCGCATTCTCGACCAATACCTAGCGCAAAAGAAGCTCCCCCGTCCTGCAACCATCGACGATGCCACGTTCCTGCGCCGTGCCTATCTCGATCTCATCGGCCTGCTACCGTCACCCCAGGCACTGGAGACCTTCACCAAAGACACCTCCGCCGACAAACGCGCACGCCTCATCGACACCCTGCTCAAGCGCGACATCGACTACACGGAGCACTGGCTCACCTTCTGGAACGACCTGCTGCGCAATGACTACGGCGGCACCGGCTTCATCACCGGCGGGCGCAAGCAGATCAGCAACTGGCTGTACCACGCGCTGATCACCAACATGCCCTTCGATCAGTTTGTGCGCGAACTCATCGCGCCGCCGAATGACGAGAGCCGCGGCTTCATCGACGGCATCAAATGGCGCGGCGATGTCAGCGCCGGGCAGACCGTGGAAATCCAGTTCGCGCAGAGCGTTTCGCAGAGCTTCCTCGGCATCAACATGAAGTGCGCCTCATGTCACGACAGCTTCATCGACCGCTGGAAACTCAGCGAAGCCTATGGGCTCGCCGCCATCTATTCAAGCCGCCCGCTGGAGATCAGCCGCTGTGACAAACCCATCGGCCAGCAGGCCGTGGCCTCATGGTTGTTCCCAGAGATCGGCCAGGTCGATGCCAAGGCCTCACAATCCGAGCGCCTCAAGCAACTCGCCGCTTTGATGACTCATCCGCAGAATGGCCGCACCCCTCGCACCCTCGTCAACCGCTTGTGGCAGCGCCTGATGGGACGTGGTATCGTGCATCCGGTCGATGCCATGCAGACAGAGCCCTGGAGTGCAGACCTGCTCGACTACCTGGCCACACATCTCACGGAGCATGGGCATGATCTGAAACAGACGCTCGCCCTCATCGCCACATCCCAGGCCTATCAGTCCCATTCACAGGTCGTCACAAAAGGCAGCGACGACCACGGCTACACCTATGCCGGTCCACGCGCAAAACGCCTCACCGCAGAGCAATTTATCGATGCCATCTGGCAGCTCACCGGTGCAGCCCCCACGAAGATGGATGCAGGCGTACTGCGTGGAAAAGTCGATCCCGAACTCGCGAAACAAATCAAAATCAGCGGCCAATGGATCTGGGGCCACAGCGCCAAGCCCGGCAGCACACCGCCCTCCGGCGAAACGATCACACTGCGCAAGACCATCAAGCTCGAGACCGATCCCGCCAGCGCCAGCGCCGTCGTCACCTGCGACAATGGCTACACGCTCTTCGTGAACAACCGCAAGGTCAGCGCCGGAGATGACTGGACCAAACTCGCCGCCGTGCCGCTGCAAACCGCTCTCCACAAAGGCCCGAACTCCATCCTCGTCATCGCCACCAACGCAGGCAAAGGCCCCAATCCCGCCGGATTCTTCTTCGACGCCCGCGTGCGCGATGCGGCAGGCAAAGAAACCGCCATCAGCAGCGATGCCACCTGGGAATGGTCCGCCAAAGCGCCGCCCGCCAAAGAAGGCCGCATCGCCGCCTTCGAAGCCAAAGACTGGCAGCCCGTCACCGTCGTCAAAGCTCTCGGCTCATGGCAGCAGACCATTCATACCCAGGCCCCTTCGCTTCTTGCCCAAGGAGCCGCCGCCTCAGACCACATGATCCGCGCCTCGCTGATGAAATCCAACTTCCTCATGCGCACCCTGGGCCGCCCAAACCGCGACCAGATTGTTACCGCACGGCCGAATGACCTCACCACGCTGGAGGCCATCGATCTCGCGAACGGCAGCACTTTGTCAGACGCCATCGCCAAGGGAGCGCAACGGCTGCTGACGCTGCAACAGCCCACCCCGGTCGATTTAATCAGCGGGCTGTATCACCAGGCGCTTAGCCGTGAGCCAACGGCCAGCGAACTCGCCACAGCGCAAAGCCTCCTCGGCGCAAAGCCTACTCAACAGTCGCTCGAAGACCTACTGTGGGCCGTTTGCATGCTGCCCGAATTTCAGGTAGTGCGGTAGAGGGCGGTCCATGACCCACGGCTTCGGCTCTTGATTTGAGTCTGCGGCCGGGAAAGATGCGAATCACTCTACCAACCTATGAAGCCCCTCCAACTGCTCGTCATCCTTGCCGCCACCGCTGTTTCGCTCCAGGCCGTCACGCCTGACGGGAAACAAAAGCTCGTATTCATCGCCGGCAAGCCCTCCCACCCGCCGGGCATGCATGAGTTCCGCGCAGGCACGATGCTTCTCGAAAAATGCCTCAAAGGTGTGCCCAATCTGGTGGTGGACCGCCACGACATGGGCTGGGTGAGCGATGAAAAGACCTTTGATGACGCAGACGCCGTGGTCATTTATTCCGATGGCGGCGGCAAGCACCCCGCTGTGGTGGACGGTCACCTCGAAATTCTGCGCAAGCTGATGGCGAAAGGCGTGGGCTTTGGCTGCATGCACTACGGCGTCGAAGTCTCTGCTGGCCCGGCGGGCAAGGAGTTTCAGAATTGGCTCGGCGGCTATTATGAAAACGCCTATTCCTGCAATCCGATCTGGGACGCAAACTACACGCGGCTTCCCATACACCCCATTACCAGCGGAGTGCTTCCCTTCGCCACCAAGGACGAATGGTACATCCACATGCGCTTCCGCCCGGCCTTCGGTCATGGCGTGGCACCTGTGGCAGATGGCGCGGTGAAGTTTGACCCCATCTTGGTGGCGGTGCCCAGTGAAGCGACGCGCAATGGCCCCTACGTGGCACCCAAGGGCCCCTACCCGCACATTCAGGCAGAAATAGGCAGCCCTGAAACGACCATGTGGGCCATCGAACGTGCCGATGGCGGACGCGGCTTCGGCTTCACCGGCGGCCATTTCCACGCCAACTGGGGCGATGACAATGTGCGCAAGACGGTGCTCAACGCACTGCTCTGGGTGACGAAAGTCGAGGTGCCTGCCAGTGGCGTCGTTTCCACCGTGACCCCCGAAGAACTGGCGCAGAATCTAGACCCAAAATCGGCCCCCAAACCCAAGAGCGCCAGCAGCGAAACACCCCGCGTGTTTCAGCGCGTGGCCACCCGCTGATCAGAGGTATTTCTTTTTGAACATGGTGGTCTGGAAAGATTCCAGACGCTTGAGGATGGTGCGCAGCATCTGCTGCTGCTCGTCGATCATGCCAAACCTCGCAGGCTCCGAGATCTTCATGTTGTCACACTGCGCCTCGACGCGCTCGACGGCGATCTTGAGTTCCTTGAGCTTCTGGCCCAGCTCCGGGGTGATCCGGCTTTCCTTGACCGTGTTGCCCAGGATTTCTGCTTCACGCGAGAGGTACTGCACCGTCTTCGGCAGGGCGGCACTGCCGCCGACCAGCGCACCGCTGTAGGTATCGACCTTCGGCTTGCCTGGGAGATGGGGCCGCTGCGGCACGACCGACTGTGGCTCCGCCGGCAGTCCACCGTTGCGTCCATCAATGATTGTCGGCGTGATGAAGAGCATGAGGCTCTTGTGGTTCTTGCTCCGGCTCTTGTAGTCGAAGAGCCACTTAAGCCCCGGGATCTTGCTCAGGAAGGGCACACCCGCTTCGGATTCTTTTTCAGTCGCTTCATCCAGCCCGCCCACGGCGACCGTGTAGCCCGACTCAATCTCCACCGGCGCGTTGTAAACGCGTGACGAAGCAATCGGATACGGATTCCCGGAGATGACCTGGGTGCCGATGATGCTGGAGACGGTGACCGCCATGTTGAGCAGCACCTTGTCCCCCTGCATGCGCTTGGGCAGAATGTTCAACACGGTACCGATCGGCAGATAGGCCACCTTCGATGTGGTGGTGGCACCGACGACGCCAGCACTCGCCGTGGAGCTCGCGTCCAGCACCGGCTGGTTCACCACCGCACGGATGGACACCTCGCGGTTGCTCAGAGTGACCATGCGGGGATAGGACGTCGTATTGGTCTCCTGATCGCGCATCATCGCGCGCAGTTTCACGTTCACGTCCTGCGCACTCAGAATGCTCGTTGCTGGAAAACCTAGAGTGGCACCCACATTGTTGAGATTCGCGCCGGTCAGCAAATTGGCCAGATCGGTACGGTAACCGCCCGTCGTCGGCACGTTGTTGTAGTTGACCGTTGTGACCGGCAGCCCGGTGGTTGCATCGTTCGTGGTGGTGGTGTCCTGCACCTGCCGGAAATTCCCACTCTCCAGCGTCCCCGTCCAGTCGATGCCAAACTCACGCGAGGGGTCACGTGAGGTTTCGATGAATTTCACCTCCACGGCGATCAGGGTCTGCGGTTTGTCAGCCGCAGCGATGTAGCCTTCCACCCACAGGTGCTGCAGACGCGTCGCCACGATGTAGAGCGTGTTGGAATCCGATTTCCAGATCACCTTCGGTTTCCGCACCGCGCTCATGTCATTGGAGTTCATCGCCCGCGCGGCATTTTCATCGGTCCCAGCCCCCCCCAATCCAGGCACGCCGGTACCAGTCTGCGCCCCCTCCGTTTCCTCAGGTGGCAGCCCCAGCAAAGTGCGGATGTCATTGATCACTTCACTGCGTTTGACTGAAAAGGTTTGGCTGGCTCCTTGCAGATCCATCCCAATCGCCGCTCCACTGATCCCACCACCACTACCACCCGAACTGGATATGGAGGAAGAAGCGGACGCTGATGAGACACGTTCGACAAGTTCGACGGCGTTGTTCTTAATCTCATACGATTTACCGATGAGTTCGCGATCATCCGCAGGACGAATGTACCAGATGCCGTTGTCCGGAATGATCGCCAGCCCATTGGCTTTGCACAAGGTCTCCAGCACCTGGAACGGACTGGATCTGATGGAAAAAGTGATCAACCGCGCACCGTCCGTACTGTCATCAGGCAGGGAGAAGAACGAGATTCCAGCGTCCGTCGCAAGGAAGCGCAGCACATCACTCAGCATGGCCTTCGAAAAATCATACTGTTGCGGCGGCGCGGAACGCAGCCTGTTCGCCTCCATCTCATTCTCCGGCGACATTTGGTGCAGCGTGCCCTGGTTAAACTGAGCGCACAACATCGTGCCTGATAAGGTCGTCAGGGCGAGGCCTATCAGGAAAGTGAACTGGAGCAATGCAATGAAATGACGCATATTATGGTAATTATACCTGAAATGGAAAAACAAATCAAATGACATTTATCAGTCAAGTCTATTGATTTTATGTTTTATCCCAATTATTCGGCATTCTAAACATTTTCACCCATATCTGTTATATTTTCCATATCTTCCCTTGAATTTAGGGGATTTTAACTATTTAGTACAATATCAATGATAGCCGCTAGGGTCATAGCTTTGCGCTCAGACGTACGCAGTTCACACTGTCGTGGCGGATTCTCGTTGCTCGAACTGATCATAATGGTCGCCATCATCTCGGTGCTCGCATCGGTGGCCGTCTCCCTCCTCTCCGATGACTCGGACTCCGCCCGTGTGGCCAAGCTTCAATCCGACGTCGCCACCCTGAATCAGATGGTGGCCTTCTATGTCGCAGATGGCGGCAGTTTGGCAGGCATCAGCGCACCTCAGACAGTGCTCGATAAGATGAAACGCAGCCGCCCGCAGTCAGAATGGCAGCAGCATGTGGGCATTGTGTCAGGCCGGCTGCTGGACGTGCGGCTGTCCGCAGAAGTCACCACCCTGCCGGACAGGTCCAACAATCCCCGCGCCTTCTGGGACCGCACCAAGCAACGCTTCGTCATTAAGAAAGCGGCCGGCAGTGCGGTGTCCGATTTTTATCTGGATGAATCCCTCGCGAGTGCCGACTACGGCACGGAAAAACGCGCCAAATCCATTGTCTCTTTTAATGCCAGCAACAAGGGCTGGGTCTGGGGGACCTCCGTGTCGAGCCCCACTGCGACCTATCTCGATCCGCAGCCTTTCAAAGCCCCCACTCCCGGCTCGGCCTTTGACCCCTCTGAAACCGCCGACCCTTCATCAAACCCACCCACCAATCCCGGTGGCGGCAGCGGCGGCGGAGACGGTGGCAGCGGCGGTGGAGACCCCTCCCAGCCCACTCGGGCCGTTTTACCCATTCCTGTCATCTCTCCCGGGGGGGGCACCTTCGCATTCACGGGGTTTCCCACCATAGTCTCCATCAGCTCAGGGGCCCCACCCGATGTCTCCACTCTCATGTACAGCATCAATGGTGGAGGCTGGCAGGAATACACCGCCAGCATTCTGCTATTTCCTGCCATGACACTGCAGGCACGCAATGAAACGAGCCGCCCTGCCGAGTACGTCACCGGCCCTACCAACACGCAGACTTACTACCGGCTCACCAGCGGTTTCAGCGGCGCGGGCGAAGGCAGCTGGGGCAACGCCCTCGGTGGCACCAATCTCGTCACCACCATTCAGAACAGCGGCACCACCTCCACCTTCAAATCCGGCAACACCAAATTTGATCTCGGCAATGGCGAATACCTCGATGCAGGGGTGGAAAACTCCATGAGCTTCACGCCTGCGAGCTTCGAAAAAATCACACCCAACGTCTGGTTCGACTTTGGTGCGATGCAGATTTTGAACGGCACCACTTTCTATGACAGCGAGGCCACGGGCGTCACCCTCTCCGTCAGCATGAACCTCACGCAGCCCGCGCTCAGCTTCATCACCTATGTCAATCTGGGCTTCATCAGCACCACCAACACCAGTGATCGTCTCGCAAGCGCGGACATCGTCCAGTTGCTCAATCCAACCACCGATTTCACCGTCACCATCGATGGGGTCCAGTATCGGCTGGAGCTTGAATGGGTCTCAAAGGACCCCGCATCCAGCGTCGTCCAGGGCAACAACCTCCTCGTCTATGAAGCGGCCACCGCCGCAGTGCAGCTGCGCGGTCGCTTCACCAGCAATCATTAAAAAACACCATGGAAGACATTCACGAACGCAGTCAGCTTGGTTACCGGATGCTTCACCTCTCGAAGGATTCAGGGGTCAGCGACTTCTATGTCACCCCGTGGGAGGCGCTGACCTACAAGCGCAACGGCAAGCTGTTCTATGACTCATTCATCTACCAGCCTGAACGCCCCCTGGAGTTCACCCCCGGGTGCATCGACTACGCACTGCAACTCGGGCCACGGCGTTATCGAGTCAACCGCATGGTCACGCGCGGGCGTCCGCGCTGGGTGCTGCGTCTGCTCCCGGAAAGCATTCCAGACATCGCCAAGCTGATGGTCCCCCCGGCCGCCATCAAAGCTTTCCTCGAAGCCAAGAACGGCCTCTTTCTCGTCTGCGGCGCCACCGGCTCCGGTAAATCAACGACCATTGCCTCCATGATTCTTGAACGCGCCAAGCGCCGCCAGGAACACGTGCTCACCTTTGAAGACCCCATCGAGTTCGTCTATCCCTCCGGCATTCCCTCGCTGGTCTCTCAGCGTGAGATCGGCACGGACGAACTGGATTTCAACAAGTCTCTGCGCGCCGCCCTCCGTCAGGCGCCCGACGTCATTCTCGTGGGAGAAATCCGCGATGGCGAGACCGCAGAAATCGCCCTGCAGGCCGCTGAAACCGGCCACGTCGTTGTGGCCACCCTGCATACCTCATCCGCCGCGCAAACGGTGCAGCGCTACCTCAAGCTCATCCCCAGCGACCGCATGGAAAACGCCATGCTCTCCTTCGCAGACTCCATTCGCGGCATTCTCTGCCAGCGCCTGCTGTATGACGAGGCCC
>NZ_JAQSEA010000230.1 GCF_029946185.1 Prosthecobacter sp. | reverse complement strand
TCTAATCACCACATTCAGTCGCTCTGTTCATGCGTAAGCCCTGGGGTTAAGGTTGAAGAACCGATCTTTTATGTTGCGACTTCGAGCCACCTTTAAGTCGTAAGTCATTGTCCACACGGAATACCAAGCGGGCCGTCAAAGGCTTATCCGCTCTCTCTTTATGATGCGCTCCAAGTTTCTCCATTTCATGACGGCATTGGCTGCTCTGCCGTTGTCGGCTTGTCGTCTTCTTCTCCCCCCGGCGACGCGACCTCTGAGGAAGCTCCAATTTGAACCTCAAGGGAGCAAGGCCATGGAACTGGTGCTGCTCTTGCCGGGACGATTGAGTCCGCCTGAGGAATTTGTTCAATTCGGCATTGTGGACCTTATCCAGAAGGAGCGCCCCCTGGCTCGAATTGTGGCTCCAGATCTGCATATGGGCTATTACATGAGGGGTTTGGCGGATACCTGCCTGCATGAGGAAATCATTGGCCCGGCTAAAAAACAGGGGCTGAGGGTGACGATCATCGGTGTCTCTATGGGTGGCCTCGGGGCACTCACATACTCCCTCCGTTTCCCTGGGGAGGTGGATGAAATGCTTCTCCTATCACCCTTTGTTGGAGACAAGGAGCTTTTGGCTGAGATCGAGCAAGCAGGCGGGTTGGAAAAATGGGATAGCCCAGTGGGAACTCCACGCAGCAAGGCCGAGGCGCTTCAGAAAATGTGGATCGAGATGAAGCGCCAGTGGCTTTCTCGTTCTGGCCCGCCTTTTCCCATCGCGCTCGCGGTGGGGAAAAGCGACAGACTATTGGCCAGCAATCGACTCTTTGCGCGCTCCATCTTGAAGCCAGATCAACTGATCGAGATCGAGGGCGGGCACGATTGGGCTTGCTGGAAACAAGGAGCAGCGCTCCTGCTCTCGAACTCGAAGGGCTGAATCACTTCTGACAAGCAATTGCTTTTGAGCCGTGCGAGGACAAATCCGCAGGCGTGACCGCCCGTGAACATTCCCCGCACTCGGTGCTTGCTTCACCCTTCTCCAACGTGGAGGACGGTTGCTGGCCCACCGAACCCGCATTGACCACCTGCTTGTGGTTGGGCGGAAGGTTTCCAGACTGGTGATGTCTGAAGCGCGATCACCCCCCCTTTAAGAACATCATTGGCTGGGGGGGAGTGGCCTATCAAGCAGGGTGGTGGTGGAGCGAATGAACTCGCGGTCGTTTCGTTTCACGGGCAGTGTTCAACCATGTTTGCACCAGGGCTGGTACATTTGTGGGGGCATCCCGAAAAATCACACGATGATTCGCGATCCCCGAGGCGGATTCTTTGAAATCGGCCACACCGCATGCGCAAGCTGGGATCGATCACGGTTGTCGCAGATCAAGACACACCACATCCCCTAAGTTGCTGCGGCACAGCAGGCGGTGCCGGGAGAGCACGGGCAGCACCCAGCATTTATTTTCGAGCACCGGTGCCCGCGCCAGCACCTTGATGCCGGTGTCCGAGGGTTGGCAGAGTTGCAGTTCGCCGGTGGTGCTAAGCACGATGAGATGGCCGTCGCTGAAGATGGCGGTGCCCTTGGCCACCTCAGCGGATTGCCACAAAGCCTTCCCGGTGGTCAGGTCGAGACAGCGCAGGTCATTCACACCGCGCTTGGAATCGTTGAAGACCATCAGTGCTTTGGTACCCCACGGCACGCCGGAATTGTACAGCATGCCGAGGTCACGCACGTTCCATGCTGCATTCAGCGTGCTTCCGTCAAAGTTCAATCCCGTGGAGCCATCGTTGCCGGTGTGCGAGATGAAGATCGTGCCACTGGCGGTGACAACGGGGGTGGCGCAGTTGCAGAAGTCGTTGGTCGTTGTCGCATAGCTGGCGATGGCGCTGCCCTTCTGAAGATCGAGCACCGCGAGTTCCCGGCCCTTGAACATCACCAGCCTGTCCTGACCTCTCAGCGACGCCACCACCGGTGTGGAGTAGCCCGCTTCGCCCACACCTTGAGCCCAGATCGTATCGCCAGTGGCCGCGTTCAGGCAGACAGTCGATCCAACGTTTCCGCCGACATCGAGAATAAGCTTTCCCTGCCAGAGCAATGGACTACCTGCGTAGCCATAGACAGGTCGCTGGCCGTGGAAATCGCGCAAAAGGTTTTTCTGCCACACGATCTTGCCCGTGAGTGCGTCCAGGCAGAAGACATCCCCTTCGCGGCTGACGGTGAAGACTCTGCCGTCGCCAACACAGGGCGTGGTGCTCGGACCACCGGGTACGATGGGCATTTGATGAGCCGCACTCTTGCAGGGGTAGTCATGCCGCCAGAGCGGCTTTCCGCTCACCAGATCGAGGCAGAAAAGGGTGTCTTGATTCTCGCCATCATTGCCCATTGTGAAGACACGCTCGTCAACCACGGCAAACGATGCCATGCCCACGCCCACCTTCACCCGCCAGGCCACTAGCGGGCCCTCTTTCGGCCACTCTTTGCGCCAGCCTGTTTCAGACGTTGTGTTGTTGCGCGCCGGACCATGAAACTGTGGCCAGTCCACACCCTTCGTGGTTTCACCGGCCAGGGCGTGTCCGCGTACCAGCACGATCAGGATCAAGACGGAGGCGAATGCTTGGAGCGGGCGTTTCATGCAGATTCAGGGAGCGTTCTTGGGTTGTTCCAGCGTCACGATTTCCACGTCATCCATCGGCTTGCCGCCGGACGTGCCGCCCAGCGCCATCAGGTGTGTGTCATCCAGCACTATGAGTTGATGAAAGTAGCGCGACTTGGCGAGTTTGCCGCACTCAATCCACTGCTTCGCATCCGCGCCGATGCGATAGATCTTCCCGCCTTCGGGACTCACATACAAGCTGTCACCCACCACACAGGCCGCGCAGCCAAAGGCCTTCGCTCGTTCTGTCTCACCCACGGGTGGTGCACTGCTCCACTGCTTCGTCAACGGATCATAGATATCCACGACCGACGACAGCTCGTTGTCCTCCGTCATCCCGCCGACGCACCAGATCTTTCCGGCAAACGTCACCGCTGCCAGCGCTCGTCGCTTCCATGGCTGCGGTAGTGTCTGCCATCCGCTCTCCGGTTTTGAGATATCCAACACCGCCATCGTGTCATGCCACTTCTTCGCGGGTGGTCCGTCCGACTTCGGCTCTGCTTTCGGTGCACCCACGCTCAACGGCCAGCCACCCACCATGTACAGTTGATCGCCGATCACCGCCAGCGCATGACTCGACCTCGGTTCCGGCAGTGACGGCAGCTTGGTCCAAGTCTTAGTCGTTGGTCTAAAGAGCGCCGCATGATCCAGCGACATCAGCTTCTGATCCGCTCCCGGTTCGTTCTGCGGCTGCATTCCGCCCGCGAGAATCACTTGATCATGCCACGCCGTAATCCCTGGGCTCTGCACCGGCACACCGCCGGGCAACACCTCCCATGCATCCTGCCTCGTCAGCGAAAGCCGCCACAGCGCCCCGCTCACAGACGCCGTCGAATACTCATGTGCCTTTCCCGTGTGCCCGCCATAGACATAGACAAATCCCTCGCACGCCACCGCTCCAAAACTCGTCACCGCCTTCGGCAGCGGCGGTGGTGCGGCCGGGAGCAGCATGGACGATGTCAGGGACAGGGTCAGCAGAAGGCTACGAGTCATATGCGGAGAGAGTGAGAGGATGACGTTGACCGCTAGAGATGGGTTGGCTCGAAAAAGAACAAAGCGGGTATTTGATCAGCTGGCAAGGAAAGAAGCCGAAGTCAGAACCGATGAAGCGCTCAATCACTTGCTCGAGCCTTTTCCCATTGGAGCGCCTCCAAGTTTTAGCATGAAGCCCGGAAAGCGTGGTATGCAATATAAGCAAGCAGAGGCATCCGGAATCTCCGGCAGCAAGTTTTCGGTTTTCTGGCCTTCTGCACATGCTTGGCGCGGACCAAGGCAGGGCTCAACACCGAGCTGCATGCAGCCGTGGATGGGCGCAGTCAGCCACGGCCGAATCGTCCCACATTTTCTCGCCACCCGCCCCGTCCTCCAAGCGTGTTCGTTGCGACCCGAGGCCAACCCGACCCGGCACCCGAAAAAGCAATTTCCTAGCTGACAGATGGCCTTCAACGAAAAGACGGACTTCACGACCATCAGCATCCGCAACAACACCATTCAGACGCTGCTGAAGCAGCTTCGGACGGAGGTGAAATAGCTCCGCGCTTCACTTCACCAGACTAAGCTTCCACGGGTAGCGGCGTTCGGCGTTCCATTCGCCGACGTAGATGTCGCCGGCGCTGTCCACGTAGAGATCGTGACAATGTTTAAAGACGGATTCGGTTTGGTGCATCGGCTGGAGCTTGCCGTCGGTGTAGATGGGTTGGCTGCCACCGGGGGCGCTGAGGACGCGTTTGGTTTTGCGGTCGAGCACGAGGACGAAGCCAGACTGGTTGAGCTTCTTGCCAGTGCCGTTCTCTTTGCTCCAGCAGACGGCAGTGTAGATCTTGTCATCGCGAAAGACGAGCTGACCGGCGAAGGCACCCGGCAGGTCAATGGTGTCCACATAGGTGCCGTCGAGCGTGAAAGCCTTGATCTGGCTCTGGCTGCGTGATGGCACCCACACGAGCGGACCGCGCGGATCGGTCGCATCGATGGAGATACCGTGCGCGTTGCTGAGATTCGCGGCGTCCTTCGTGGGTCCACCCCATTTCTTGATGAGCTTTCCCTCCAGCGTGAACTCATAGATGAAGTTCGATCCGTAACCGTCCGCGATCAGCAGCGTGCCACTGGGCGTGTAAGCCGCGTCACAAGGCATGAATTTTCCTTCGTTGATGCCGAGTTCCTGCGGTGTGGGAAACTTCCGCACCACGTCGCCCGCTGTGGTTAACAGCGTGACGCGTCCTTGACCGGCCTTCGGATTCCATCCCTCCGCAGCAAAGTGCCAGCCGCAGTCGATGTGCAGCAGGTATTCCACTCCGTCCTTTTCGAAAATCTCCAGTCCATGTCCACCTCCGAGCCCCTTGCTGATCGACCGCACGTACCGACCGTCCTTCTCGAACACGATGAAGTCATTTTGCGGATGATCGGTGACGAGGTAGATGCGCCCGTCGCGCCCCTCAGCCAGCGCATGCGAATTGATCACCGGAGCGACCGAGGGATCTGCCTTGGCCCATTTCATGTCCACGCGATAGCGGGCCGGACCGTGACCGATGGCCAAGCCATCGAGAGAGGCGGGAGTTTCCTGAGACGTCGCATGGGCAGCGAGAAGGACGAAACTGGCGGAGAGGAGTCGGAGCACGTGGGTGGACATGATTTCAATTCATACGGACCTGCCGCCGCTCTGCAATCAGCCTATGCGACAGTCCGCCGCCATAGGGCCGAATTCGCCCTGAAGGCCAGTGCGTGAAATCAAAGCCCACCCGATGTCACTTTCCTGTCCTTACACCCAGGGGACAGCCCCCCTCCCCCGTACCCGAGCCACGTCCCGGGACAACACTACCCGCCACCCTCAAAAACAATTTCCTAGAAGCTGGAGTCATCCGCTGAGCCAAGGCGAAGGCTTTTACACCGTGGCGAAGTTCATAGAAGGCAGCGCCATGAATGAGGCTCTTTGACATTGGAAGCACTAGGCCGCCATCCGCGATGCGAACTACGCCCCAGCCCTCTATAACCGCCTCGGCTATCTGGACATCACCGCCATCACCAAGCCGGCCGCCGCTGACATCGAGATCGCCCAGGGACGGAAGCCTGGCACACTCAAAGACAGCGGCAAAGGTGCCAGGGGCGAGAAAGGCTTTCGCACGTTAGTGGATGGCACCGGGCACGAGCCTCGACCGACAAAAGCGCTTCCCTTGCCCCTTCAATGATGCCTATTCTCCGCCGAACACTCATCCAGCCCCATGACTGCCACCACCTCAGACTCCGCCCCGACCTGCAACCAAGAATGGGAAAAGCACGGCTTGTTCTTCGAGTATGGCAGCGCGGCGAATCCGCGCATGCCCAAGATCGGCATTGATGTGTTTCCGCCCTCGATGCATCACCTCGCCGAGAGCAAAATCATCCCGTTGGAGCTGTCCCAGAAGCTCCAAACCAGCCACCCTGCCACCGGGCCCAATCTTCTGGCCCATTTTGTCCACATCGCCGCAGGCGAGGAGCTGCCTACCTCCTGCCATGCCAGCAGTCAGGTTTTTTATGTCATTCGCGGCGCGGGTTTCAGCGTGATCGATGGCAAGAAGCTGAGCTGGAAAACGGGCGATTTCTTTGCGCTGCCAGTCACCGGCGAGATCCGGCATCGCGCGAGTGAGGACAGCGCCTTCTATTGGGTGAACGACCAGCCGCTGATGGATTTCCTCGGTGCCAAGCCCTCCAGCCCGAGGTTCCGGCCGCTCTATTTCTCCCGTGAGCTGCTCACGAGCGAGCTGGAAAAGGTGCGAAAGGAAAACATGGGCAAGGACAAGAACCGCAACGGCATCCTGCTGGCGAATCCTGACTGCCCGCAGACGATGACGCTCACGCACTCGATGTGGTCGCTCTACAATCTGCTGCCAGCGAAGAGCAAACAGAAGGCCCACCGGCACAACTCCATCGCCCTCGATTTCGCCGTGAAGGCCACGGAAGGCGTTTACACCATGATCGGCCGCGATCTCGATACCGATGGCAACATCATTAACCCCGTCCGAGCCAACTGGGTGGCCGGTGGAGCCTTTGTGACGCCCCCCGGCTGGTGGCACTCCCATCACAACGAAAGCGACGAGGACGCCATCGTCCTGCCGGTGCAAGATGCGGGTTTGCACACCTACATGCAGACGCTCGACATCCAGTTTGCGCATGGGTATTGAGCAGGGCGTTGCGAAGGCAATGTCTGCCTCAAGCCGCAGCGGTCATGCCGTGCGCGGCCATTTCCGCAGCCATGTCGGGAGAGGCACAAAGGAGGCCTCGCGGCTGGGGCGGATGTGGGACTTGTCAGCCCCCGCCACCCCATGCCCGTGCCACGTCCATGGCCAACACTACACGCCACCCTCAAAAGCAATCTTCCCGCCGATCAACTCGGCTGAAACCCAATCAGCCTAGGGCTCTTCCCCTTCTCACCCGACTGCTCGGCCTTCGCCTTTATCACCTTGGCAATCTCCCGCTCCATCATCTCCTGCGTCACCAGCCAATTCGTCGGATCCGCATTCGCGCTCCCCGCATGGATCGCGTTGATGCACCTGTTCAAGATATTGCCTTGCTGGCATAGCTAAAAACATGCACCGACGACGTGCGCTTCCACCAACTTCATCCCGGCATTGCAATCAACGCCGGGATGAAGGGATGCGGAGGCAGTTCGGCGAGATTGCCATCCTTGGGCGACTCCGTGAATGCGTTAAACAGGCTCCAGACATTGCGACCTTCGAAGCTGTCATGTCGTGGATCGCGCCATTCATGCAGCACGGCGGGGATGAGCCGGTTGGAGCAGACACCCACATCACGGGCGAGTTTGAGAAACAATTCTTGCACCACCTCCTGTGCCAGCGATTCATCCTTCGTAACCGACCATACAAAGTGATACGCACTGACGGCGTAATTGGCATGGAGTCGGGTGAGAGTGGTTTCAGTGGGCGGCATCCGTGATCAGTTTGCCAAACGACGCACGGGATGGGTGTTTTTATTTATCAACAGCAGCTTCCCGCCCCCAACGATGATCTCTCCGATAACCCGGGAGAAGCATCCATTGGTGGTTCATCGGTCCAGTAACTTCTCTCCGTTGGTGTATTTCGCCACCGCATCAGGGTCGAGTTCAAGACCGAGGCCGGGAGTGGTCGGAATGGCGAGCATGCCATCGGCGTCGAGCTGCCAGCCGCCGAGGGTAATTTCGTCAATAAATGGCGAGCCGGTGAGGTATTCGACGAGATCGGTGCCGGGAAAGGCCGAGGCGAGGTGCAGATCGGCCGCGAGTCCCACGGCCGTGTTCCACCCGTGCGGAATGAACTGCACGCCGTGCTCCTGCGCCATCCACGCGATGCGTCGTTCTTCGCTGATGCCGCCGACCTTCGTCACGTCTGGCTGGATGATGTCGAAGGCGCGCGCTTCGAGGAAAGGTTGAAATGCCTGACGCCGCGTGAGCACCTCCCCGCCGCTGATTGGCACCGGCGAATGCTCGCGCAACTTCACGAAGTCTTCGAGTGAGTCTGGCGCGAGCGCTTCTTCAAACCAATGCACGTCGTAATCGGCCAGCATCTTGGCGGTGTTCAGCGCCCACTTGTAGCCATTCGTCCAATGCGCATCGCTACCCCCTGCATCGACCATCAATCGCGCTTCCGGTCCCACTGCTTCACGTGCGGCTTTGACGATCGCTTCATCAGTGGCGGCATTCCGACGACCAAACGGTCCCCAACCGATTTTGAAGGCGCGGAATCCCTGCGCTTTAACCTGAAGCAAATGATCACGCAGCTTCGCCGGCTCATCCATCAGCAAGGAAGCATAAGGCTGCACGCGCTCGCGATAACGACCACCCAGCAGGCGACCGACCGGCTGCCCGGTGGCTTTGCCAAGCAGGTCCCAGAGCGCAATGTCAATGCCGCTGATGGTGTGCGTGATGGAGCCACCACGTCCAAGCCAGAACATATTTTGATGCAGCTTCTCGCTCACGCGCTCGGGTTCGAGCGCATTCTCGCCTCGATACAGCGGTTCCAGCACCGCGAGCGAGGCCCGCACGAGCGCATCATGGGTGAACACGCTGCCGAGTCCCACCGCGCCTTCATCGGTGTGAACTGCGATGAGTGTGTGAACACAGTCTTCAGGCCGTAGCTCGTTGCTCCAGCCGCCTTCGGGGGTGGCACCGCGCAAACCTGCGCAGCGGATTTCACGAATTTTCATGGGTGTCGTTGGAAAAGTTTGGCATGCGGTTGGAACGGAACTTCCGCATCCAGCGGAAAAATCGGACGCGGACAGCAGGTATGTCCGAGATAAGGCAGGTTGGCACTGGATGAGCCCGGCGCATCCACATGCACCAAACGTGAACACCAATCGGCATACATGTGGTGCTGGCAGTGGGGTGACTTCACCACCACCGCATCGAAGCGCTTTGGGTTTTGACCATGCGCATGGAAGAATGAGCGGTCATAGAGATTCACGGCACGACTGCTGACCACCAGCGTGAAGTTGCATGCCTCCAGCACTGCCGTCGGCCCGGCGAACCATGCTTCGCCGAAAGACTCACTGCGGAAATGCCCATCCGCGAGCAGTCGCACCCTGGCGGTTATCGACAACGGTGTGAAGCGCTTTGGATCAAGCGTGCCGCCGATGGCCGTCGTGATGGTTGCGCCAATGCCAGCAGCAAACGCCTGCTGCACCGCCGGTTCATCGACGATGGGGAGCAATGCGCGGCCTGCGTAACCAGCCGCCATAAGTGCGAGCAAGATCGCATTGCTGTCGCCTGAGGCCCCGGAACTGGTGGCATCCGCCGCATCGACGAGGGCGATGGTTCCCCCGCTTGGCTCCATGGCACTGCGTGCCATTTCATCCAGGCTCACCAATGGCACGTGCATCTTTTCGTGATGCTCCCAGAACAGGTGCGCGATGCGCAGTGCTTCGCGTTCTGCCAGCGCTGGATCGTTATCGGTCACGACGAAGCTGTACGTCTGCAATGCAGGCACATCGGTAAATGGATTGCCCCACATGATCGCTGCCGAGAGACCTGCAACACTCTGTTCGATGGCCTTGGCTGCATTGACAGCGTGACGAATCAACCCTGTGGCGGTGATGAGTTCATCACCGCGAACGAGCGCCGGAATCGCCACCTTGGCCGTCACCGGCTTCACCTCGCCCGAGACGATGCGCAGCAGCAGCCGTGCGGCGCGCTGGCCTGTCTCAAAAAAATCGACGTGCGGATAGGTGTGATAAGCCACGATGGCATCGCTTTGCTCGACCATGCGATCAGTGAGGATGCCATGCAGATCGAGCGATACGACGATGGGAATGTGCTCGCCGAGAAGCTTCCGCGTTTCCGCGATCAACCAGCCTTCGGGATCGAGCTCGGTCTCGCTAGCCATCGCTCCGTGCATGCAGAAGTACACACCATCCACAGGAGGCGCGAAGCGGATGGCGTCGATAAATTCACTCGCAATTTTTTCCCAAGCATGCTTGGCCAAAGTGCCACCTGAGGTGATGAAGAACGCGCTGTAAGCCGGAACTACTTCGACGTCCGGCACGTCATCAAACACACTCAGCGCCCCACCAATCTCATTCCGCACCGTGCGGTGGTAGTGCAGCAGTTCTTCGCCGCGCCGGATGCCGAAGTCAGCGTATCCACTCAGGTGCGGATTGAAGGTGGCAACCTCCTGTTTGCATTCGGCGATGAGGATTCGTGGCATGGGTGCGATATTCTACGGTGCAACGACGCCAGCCTTCCGCCATGACTCATCAAAATAACCGGCACGGATCACATTCTCTTCCGCTCCGACCTGCATCACCGCCCAGTCGCCAAGCCGTGGGAACAGCAGATAATTAAACGCGGAGAACGCCTTCTCGTGGAAGGTGTGGCCGCTGTTGATGACGAGGTAGCGGTCCTGCGCCAGCGGGCTGGCGCAGATGAAAACGGGCGCGTGATCCCTGGCTGGCTGCGTGACCTCGCCGAGACGAACTTCGTCGTGGGTCCACGTCACGGGCAAATTCGGCAGCGCTTTGGCGATCCACGAGTTGCTGCCAGGATCGCCGAAGAGGATGAGGTGTTTGTCGCGCACGTCAGCCGCTGTGACTTCGGTGTCGTTCTTCACCGGCAGGTCGCCGCGCATGTAGCGCGACCATTCGTATTGGAAGCGCTTTAGGTTTTCGTTCGCCCATGCATGCACTGCCGCATTCCAAGGCTTGCCAGTGCCACGCACGCAGAGAAAAGTCGTGGCGAAGGCGTCGTCGATGGGGCCTTGCAGGCCCGGGCGTTTGCCAGTGAGTTTGATTTGCTGGCGCGGGCCGTCGCAGTGCCAGGAATTGCCGGTTTTGGTGAAAACGAGCCTATCATCAACCTGGTGCGGAGGCAGGGGGATCTCGACTCCCGCGATGCGCATCTGGGACAGTGGACGATGGATCGCAAAACGCGTGATGTTGTCTGCTTCGCTGACTTCAAGGCCTTCGCCGACCCTGCTGGCTCGAAACTCGGCGCGTTCGTAATGCCTGCCGAGGCTGAGCAGCTCCAGCCAGTCACAACGGTTGTATTTGAGCGTCCAGGTGACGAAGCGGAGCTGCTGCGAATCGTGATTGAGTCCCCTATCGGCATACTCACCGATGCGGCGCATCTGCTCGGCATGCGTCTTCGGATCAATGACATGACCGGTGCCAGGCGAGATGAGATTCACCATGGGCAAACCTTCTTTCTGGAAGGCTTCGCCCATGATGACGTGAGCTTGGAAGAACACATCCTTGTCACCAATGGCCGCAATGGCAGGCACGACTCCGGCGTTGGCGGCGTAGTCCACTGAGTCGAGCATGTGCAGACCGATCTCCTGATACGCTGGCAGCGGCCCGACCTTGATGAAGCCAGGAATCGGGGTCTCGGAGAAACGATGCGTGTCCACATAGCCGCAGTAGGGCCCGATGGCGACGAAGCGATCGGGATGCTTCAAACCCAGATGCCAGGTGCCCGATGCGCCCATCGACATACCACGCAGCACCATGCGGTCACGGTCGATCTTGTAGTTCCGGCAAACGGCCTCAATGGCCTCGAATACATCCGTTTCACCCGCCCAGCGATAGCAGTTTTCCACGCGGCCCAGCGGATGCAGCTCGATGTAATCGACATCGGGTACAGACTTCGCCTCGCCATCGCCTTCATCAAATCGCGTGATGAATTTCAGCTCGCTCATGCCCACGGGTTTTGAGCTGCCATGCAACACCACATCAAGGCGCATCGGTTTCGTGCCGTCATAACTCTTCGGGATGATCACGCCATAGGGCTGCACGGAACCATCCACGGCGGAGAAGAAACCTCGCAGTATTTTTCCCTTCTTCGTGGTCCAGGTCGGCGTGATGGCAGCAATGGCCACCGCACGCTCCTTCGCACGGACTCCTACATGCTTAAGCAATCGCATGTCGCCCTCTGTGAGTACTGAATCATACTTCAAAGCCCAGTCGATGGCTTTGCCAAAGACCTGTGCATCTGCCAGCAGATCCGTATTCGTTGACTTGGACTCCAGCGTGACACGCAGCGCGTCACGCTCGCTCCTTGTCCGGCATCCCGCCTCGTGCAGCATGAACTCCATCGCTACGACGGTGTCCTCGTAGGTCGTGGCATGTCCACCCGCTTCGCGGTGGATGCTCAGCACCTTGCCTTTCGCCTGCTTGAGCTTCTCCACGAGCCTCAAGACACTCTGCGGCGGCACGGTCTCGTCTTTGCCACCCGTCGTGAAGGCCACCGGCATCTTGAACTTCTCGGGCTGGAACTCCGCGCTGCGCTTCCTGTATTCCTCCGGCACTGCTGTTTTCGAGCCGCCAAAGGAGACTGTGCGCGCCTCTTGAAACTTCTCATACTCGACCAGATTGGCCATTCCATTGAGGCTGCACACGCCCGCCACGAGGTCAGGATGCAACGCGGTGAAAGTGAGCACCGCTGTTCCCCCCATCGAGCCTCCGGCGACAAACACCCGCCCCACGTGGTGGCGCTGCTTGAGTTCCGCGATGATCTGCACCAAATCCGCCTCCGCCTTTGGTCCCATCCACGAAGTCTTTGCCCGGTAGTCTGGCGCGACGACAATCATGCCGAACTTTTCCGCCACATCGCGCAACCCTTGGCATTCGCCACGCGCATCTTTGATAAACTGCCAGCGATCTGACCCGTGCCCATGGAACGCCAGCACGATATCGTGTGGCACCTGCGGATCATAGCTCGCCGGCATGAGTTCCACATAGCGCTGCTCGCTGCCGTCGATGCCTGCCTTGAAGGCAAGGTCCTGAGGCTCGGCGGCAAATGCGTTGCCTAGAAACAGGGCAAGAATGGAAATGTAGGTTCTCATCTCGTGATTTTTTCGTGATCGCTCGGAAACAGCACCCTAATGCCGATGATCAAAGCGATGGCCACCGCGAGATAAGCCAGCGCGGTGAAGGAGAGCAGGCGGTCGATGCCGAGGGTTTGCTTCCACATGCCGCCAAAGAGCGTGGCAAAACCGGACATGATGGCACCGAAGAAGTTTAGCACACCAACGGCAGTTGCCCGTGCGTTTGCGGACACCACATCGAATGCCGCAGGAAAAATATTGGCAATGAAGAGGCCGCTGAACAGGCCGAAGCCAGTGGCGGCGATGCGAGTCACGAGGAGCGTGTCGCTGTTGCCGAGGGCATGAATGCAAGGTGCGGACAGCGCGAGGCTGCACACCATGAGCCACAAGCGCGCGGATGGGATGCGCTGATAAAGCGAATCTGCGAACATGCCCCCACCAAGCACACCAGCCAAGGTGGCAGTTTGCAGGAAGACGGTGGCGTTGAACGCGGCGTCAGCTTGATTGAGATCAAACTTATCATGCAGAAATGCCGGCAGCCAGCCATAGAGCAGCCAGATGCCAAACACGAACACCGGGAACACGAAGCAGAGCAGCACAAAGGTGCGCGAACGAATGAGTGCTGTGAAGCTGCTGCCTCCCGCGCTCGCGGCTTTGTCAGGCTGCGGTTCGCCAACCTGCCGCAGGAAAGCAAAGTAAGGAATCGCATAGAGCACGCCTACCGCCCCGAGCGCGAAGAAGGCCCAGCGCCACTGACCGCGATCCGCCATGAAGCCGCCAAACCAACTGCCTGCCACGGTGCCCGCAATCTGGCCGGTCATGAGCATCGACACCGCCCGAGAACGTCGTGCCGCCGGATACGCACTGGCCGTGAGCGCGACCGCGCTGGACATGTAGAGCGACTCGGACACGCCCATCGCCGCACGCATCACGAGCAGCAGCATACCTGAGGCAACGAAGCCGGTGCCAATGGTCACGAAGCTCCACACGATCAAACTCAGCACGACGAGCAGGCGTTTCGAAAAGCGGTCGCCAAGATAACCGGAGATCGGACAGCCGATGGCATACACCCAGAGAAACACCGCACCGACGAGCCCAAGTTCCTGATCCGTCATGCTCAGATCGAGCTTCAACGACGGAAACATCGAGAAGATCGCCTGCCGGTCACAGTAGTTCAGAAAATACGCGAACCACATGAAGGCCACGAGCGCACCGGCTGATCGCGTTCGGCTCATGCGCGTAGAACTTCACGTTCACTGACCTGCCGTGCGACCACCGCCACACAGTCCCCCTGCTGCGTGAGGCAGGGGGCTCGCATCGTGATCAAGTAACCAGCACTCTGTGCAATGATGGGTTCCGGCGCTCGATCTGCACGCTCCAGGTGATGGATGCAGCCCACGGTTTGCCCGCTTTTCACTCTTTCACCCAGATCGACGGTGATTTCAAAGATGCCCGACTCCGGCGCGAGAATGTAATCTTCGCGCCGCGTAGCCTGGGTGATGATCGCAGGCTTTTCACGCGGCTTTTCGCGGCCTTTGAGCGCCCCGACGTGGAGGAGTACATTGCGCAGCCCACTCTGGGCGATGCGATGCACGCTGGCAGGAATGCACTCGCCGCCGCCGAGTTCGGTGGTGACGACGAGCTTGCCCTGATTCTCCGCCTCGACCGGCAGCAGGCCGGTGCCGGCGATGTCCGCGTAGATGAAGCAGAACTCCGTACCCCAGGCGAGCATGGCGGCAAACATCCTGGCCCGTTGCTCGCGATCCGGCACGAGATGCATGTGCGCGCAGGGCACGAACTCCATGCTGCGCCCGCCGCTATGACTGTCGATGACGACATCGCTGATAGGAAACAACACCGTGCGCAAATAGTACGCGATCTGACTCGTCACCGGGCCTTCGGCATCGCCGGGGAAAGCGCGGTTCATGTTCATGCCATCGAGCGGCGAGAGTCGCGTGGCAGCACGTGCTGCGGGAAAGTTGAGCGACGGAATGAGGATGATGCGGCCTGTCACCTTCTCGGGTGTCAGTTCACGGGCGAGCTTCATCGCGGCGATCTGTCCCTGATACTCATCCCCATGATTGCCACCGAGCACGAGCACCGTCGGCCCCTTGCCGCGCGCCACGACCGTGATGGGGATCATCACATTCGCCCAGCCCCCGAGATTGTGGGAATACGGCACCTGCAGGAAGCCCTGCTGCTTGCCCGGTTTGTCGAAATCGAGAGAGGTAATGATCATGAGATGCAGATGGGGATTACGCGATGACGGGGTGGATCACATCACCGGCCACGTCCGTTAGCCGGAAGTCGCGTCCGGCGTAGCGATAGGTGAGGCGTTCGTGATCGAAGCCCAGCAAGTGCAGCATTGTCGCGTGAAGATCATGCGTATGCACGGCGTCGGTGGCAGTGAGGATGCCGTGCTCGTCGGATTGGCCATGAACGAGGCCGCCCTTCACACCGCCACCAGCCATCCATGAGGAGAAGCACAGATTGTGATGTTCGCGGCCTTTGTGGTTGGCTTGGGAATGAAACGGCGTGCGGCCAAACTCGGTGGTCCACACGACGAGTGTACGGTCTAACATGCCGCGTTGTTTGAGATCGGCGAGCAGGCCGGCGATGGGTTGATCGATGTTCTTAGCGAGTCGTGCATGGTCGGCCATGTCACCGTGTGAATCCCAGTTCGCACTGGAGCCAACGTCGATGAGTTCGAGGAAGCGCACGCCGCGTTCCGCTAGACGGCGGGCGACCAAGCACTGCCAGCCAAAGCCCGAGGTATCACCACGTTTCAATCCATAGAGTTGCAGCGTGGCATCGCTCTCACGCGAGAGATCGAAGGCATCGGGTGCTTCGCGTTGCATGCCGAAGGCGGTCTCGAATGAGCGGATGCGCGCATCGAGCGCAGCATCGGCAGCGCGGTGTTCGAGATGAGTGTGGTTCAATTTGCTGCGCAAGGCGAGTTCCATCACTTGCAGGTCAGGCGTGAGCGAAGCGGAGGTGAGATTGGGCAGCGGCACCTTGCCAGGGATGATGCGCGTGCCCTGATGACAGGCGGGCAAAAAGTCACTGCCCCAAGTCTGCGCACCGGCATACGGTGCCTGGGGTGCGAGCACCATGAACGACGGCAAGTTCTGATTCACCGTGCCCAGGCCATAGCTGAGCCACGATCCCACACTCGGCCGCGAGGCTTGGGCGGAGCCCGTGTGAGCGGCCAGTGTGGCTTTGTCATGGCCGTCGCTGTCGCAATGCATGGCATTGAGCACGCAGATGTCGTCAATGACGGCGCCGATGTGGGGGAACAAATCGCTGACCCAGGTGCCGCTCTGACCGTATTGCTTGAAGTCCCAGTGCGGCTTGATGAGGAAGCGCTCGAACGCGCCGGGCTTGTTCAACCAACGCGATGCGGTGATGGACTTGCCGTGATCGCGAATGAGCTGCGGCTTGTGATCGAAGCTGTCCACATGCGAGGTGCCACCCGTGGAATAGAGGAAGATCACGCGATCAGCCTTCGGTGCAAAGTGCGGACGATGCTGCGCGAGCGGATCATCTGCGCCTTGCAGTTCGTTCCACATTCCAGCCAGAGCCACTGCACCAAAGCCGCCAGACGCGCGGCTGAGAAAGCCACGGCGGGATGAAGATGTGAGGGTATTCATGGCGGCAGATCAGTCGAGATAGAGGAAGGCATTGCTGGTGAGCAACACACGCGCGAGACTCGTCCATGCGGCGGTTCCATCACGGGTGAGCTTGCTGCGACTGGCGAGGATGAATGCCATGGCATCAGCCATTTCGGAGTCGGTAGGCACACGTCCCTGTGACATCTCGAAGGCAAGTCGCACATGCTTCACATCGTCCCCTGGCAAGGCCAGCAGTCGGCGTGCGAAGGCTTCGGACTGCTCGCGAACGAAGGGTGAGTTCATCAAGAAGAGGGATTGCGTCGGCGTCGTGCTCGACATGCGCTGCTGCGCGCTGAGGTTGGGGTCAGCGGCGTCGAACAACGAAAGGAACGGGTGCCGGCTGTTGCGCTGGATCATGAGATACACGCTGCGGTGATCACTATCATAAACGGCCTGGAAGGGCTTGTGAATCGTGTACGCCCACTTCTTCACCTCAGGAAACGGATGGGGACCAGGCACACTACGATCGAGACGACCACTCACGGCGAGCATCGCGTCGCGTATGCTCTCCGCATCGAGCGCCTGTCGCTCGTAACGCCACAGCCAGCGATTGCCAGGGTCAAGCTTTAGGTTCTCCGCGTCATCATCACTCGCGAGCTGATAAGTCCGCGAGCGCATGATGAGTCGATGTAGCGCCTTCATGGACCAATTGCTGGCGATGAACTCCGACGTTAGCCAGTCGATCAGGTCAGGGTGACTCGGTGCATCACCACGCAGTCCAAAGTCGCTCGGCGTGGTGACGAGGCCGCGCCCGAAGTGCCACTGCCAGACACGATTGACGAACACGCGCGCCGTCAGCGGATTGGCCGGGCTGGCGATCCAGTTTGCCAACTCCAAGCGACCACTTCCTGCGGTGGGGTCAGGAAGGGTGCCACCACCGAGAATCGACAATGTGCGACGCGGCGCTTCAGCACCCGGCTTGTCGGGTTCGCCACGGAACTGGATGCGCGCATTGATCGGCTTTCCCTCGCTGACTCCATACGCGACCGGATAAACATCCTTTGTCGCTTCGTCCTCACGCGATGAGATTGCCGCAGCAATGTCGGCATCGAGTTTCTTTAGGCGTTCGATGAGTTCGGCGGATGGCTTGGTCGCGGTGACCGGTGCGCTGCCGGGTTCGCCAAAGGCTGCTTCTTGCAGGCCGATGTTATCAAGGTCGCGTGTTGGCGCAGCGCCGCTCACATGACCGATGCCGTCGCAAATGAAGGTGTCGGCGATGCCATCCCAGTTCGCGCCCAGTGGCTTGTCTTGGAACGCCGTCAGATCACCGACCGTACCCACGATACCTGAATAAGTCTTGCGTGCAGGGTCAATGGTGATCCGCAGCGTGAACCATGTGCCTGGATTGAGCTTGCGAAGAACCTCCCATTTGCCGCCATTGCGAAGGGCGATCTCGTTCGCTGTCACGCTGATATCGAGCGCTGTTGACTGCACGACACCATGTCCCAGAAAAAAACGATAGGCAGCTGTTTTCTCCGTCGCAGCCTCCGTGCGGAAGTCGATGCTGAAGTGCATCAGCTTGCCAGGCGTGGCGCGCAGGCCGTTGGTGAAGACATAGCGCACGCCATCGTTGGGCTTGCCGCTGCCCACGCGCACACCTTGTTTACCCTGCGGATGGATGTGTGTGAAGGCACTTTGCGCATCGGCGGTGACAGTGGTGGGACCCGCCGCAAACCAGGGCTTAGTCAGCGGTTTGCCAATGGTTTGCTCTTCGAAGCCGAGGTCAATACCGCCCGCCGAGCCTTTGCCATCAAGCATACTGCGCTGCTGCTTCATGCGTGCCACGTTCGCATCCAGGCGAGCGAGCACCGCAGTCTTGTTTGCATCAAGACGAGCCGCCTCAGCAGGTGGAACCAGTGCAGGAAATTGCGAGGGTCGCTTCTGTTCCTCACCACCGGGGAAGGCCCACGTTGTGCTCTGGAAGATGCCGTAGAGGCCGTAATACTCAGCCGTCGTGACAGGATCGAACTTATGATCATGGCAGCGTGCGCAGCCCAGCGAGAGGCCGAGCAACGAGCGGCCCACCGAGTCAATCGCATCCGCGAAATCAAGATACTGGTAGTCCGGCGAAGGCTTGTAACCATAGCGCTTGCCGACCGCGAGAAAGCCCGTGGCCGTGACGCGATGGGCAAACTCAGCAGGCGGTCCCTGCGCCGCGAGGATGTCGCCCGCAATCTGCTCACGCAGGAAGTGATCATACGGTTGGTCCGCGTTGAAGGCCTTGATCACCCAGTCGCGATACTTGATCGCTTCGCGCACTGGATAGTCCGCGCCGTCCCCGGCTGTGTCTGCATAGCGAGCGACGTCCAGCCAGTGCCGACCCCAGCGTTCGCCATAGGCCGTGCTCGCCATCAGTCGCTCGATCAAATGATCAAAGGCATCGGGCGAAGTGTCGCTCAAGAATTCCTGCATCTGCTCCAGCGTCGGCGGCAGGCCGGTCAAATCGAACGTCGCACGGCGCATCAATGTCCTACGGTCGGCTTTTCCATTGGGTCGCAGAGCTTGCTGCTTCAACCCGGAAAATACGAAGCGATCCAGTGGCTGCTGACTCCAGGTGTTCCCCTCAGTGCTCGGTGGCACAACACGCCTCACTGGTTGGAAAGACCAATGCTTTTTTGCTAATTCCATGTCCACGCCCGACGATGTCGTCGTCGTCGCCACGCGCGGGTCAGGCGCACCCATCTTCACCCACTGCTCAAGCAACGCGATGTCTTTTGCCGCGAGCGGACGCTTCGGCGGCATCTGCAAATCCTTGTCCACGCGACGAACCGCTTTGATCAGTGTGCTGCCCTCCGCATCACCCGGCACGATCACCGCGCCATGTCCACCACCCTTTTGCCAGCCTGCCTTGGAATCCAGCCTCAGCTCGCTCTCCTGCTTCTTCTCACCATGACACTTCTGACAATGCTCGATGAACAGCGGTCGGATGTTTGCTTCAAAAAACGACACACCATCCGTCTCGGCGGCTAGCGCCGTTGAGCAAACAAGCAACGCAGCGCAACACGTCGCAACGCGAGCAAGAAGGTGAGTTTTGCGTTTCATCATCGCTCAATACTACTGCGGGTTTAAGCAGGTAACCATTCACGCCAAGTTGCCATCTCCAGCCGCATGGCATTCTCAGCCTTACGCTCGTTCCCGCTGCGTAGGTCGGCCAGCAAACGCCGATGACCGGGAACGGTGAGTTCGATCGAGGACAGCTTCATTTTTGACTGTGCGCGATGTGCCCGCGCCAGCCACACTTCAATTTGTGACCGGATGGTTTCCCAGCACACCGCCAGTGGTCGATGCCGCGCCGCCTGGATGATGCGGTCATGGAAGGCCACGTCCAGGAGGCTTAGTTCTGTGAGATCTTTGGTAGCAGCCTGCTGGCAGATCATGGCTTCCAGATCCTGCACATCATCCTGCGTCAGCCGCTTCGCGACCACTCGGGCAGCCATCACTTCCAATGAATAACGCATCGAAAACACCTCTTCAAAATCGTCCTCGGTAAACGCTCGCACGCGGCTCCGGCCTCGAGCATCGAACTCCACCAAGCCCTCCTGCTCCAGCTCAATGAGCGCCTCCCTAACCGGCACTCGGCTGACGCCGAGTTTGGCCGCAAGTTGGTCCTCGGTCAGCGCATCTTCAGCCGCAAGCTCCCCTTCAATAATGGCTCGTCTAATTCTTGTGACGGCATCTCCCGCAAGGCTACGGCGCGCAAGTGGAGAAAGGTGAAGTTTGGAAGGTAAGGGTTTCGTTTTGTGGTTCATCAGGGTACGCGCACTGTATACAATAAACGAACCCTGGGAGATCACTTCTTACAAAACCATTGATTTTGCCGGCAAGGTCGCGATTCCAGCCGCAACCTTTTGCTCTATCACGTCAGCTCACTCTAGATCATGTCATCCGCAGTCGTTGCTTCGTCAGCCGGAGGCTCTCCGACACGCCGCAGCAACATAAAAGGGTATCGCATAGAGCACGCCCAATGCCGCACGTACCACATTGCTCCGGTGGGAGCGAGATTGGATGATTGCCCATTAGGCATAGCTAAAGAAAAGGAACCCAGATTGGCTGAATCCCTTTCCCCTCGTTCACCACTGGATCACAGGCGGTGATCCAGGTGTCCCGGGCCATTGCCCTCGGGATCGGCGAGCACCGTGATCGTGGCGGCATG
>NZ_JAQSEA010000229.1:6423-20917 GCF_029946185.1 Prosthecobacter sp. | reverse complement strand
GGTGGCGGCGGTTTCGACCGTGGCAATCGTGGCGACAGCGGCGGCGGTGGCGGCGAAGGCTGGTAACACCTGACTCCGGTTTTAGATTTCACGCCCGTGATGCGGTGAGAGCGTTTTAAGCGCTCTCCTGGATCACGGGCTTTTCTATATTCACGAACAGAGCAAACACGCCAGCCAGTACGAAGGCGGCGGCACACATTCAGACGCTTTCATAGAAGTCGTGATTGGTGTCATCATATAGCGTTTCGCAAAACTCATTAGACTTGTTCTCCAATAGCAATGGGGGACTTCAGGGACGTAGGTTGGGTGTGTTTGGCGCACGAACCACGCTTCAGCACGCGAACGCTTCTTCGCCAAACCGCCCGACTGCGAGGACGTGCGCAGGCTCAGGTGTTTGCAGCACGCTGATGGACGGGCGGGCTATCGCCACACCCATCCTACGATCACGCATGAAGCGCCGAGCCTGCAGCACTATTCGGGAACATGTCTATTTCCGTTTAGCAGGCTGTTTCTTGATCGCAGATCATGGGCTTCCTTCTTCGCTCTCCTGCGTCGAGCTACGAAGGACAGGTCGATGGCGGCTGGCTGAGGACAGCCAGCCCTACCAGCGCTGGGCAGACGCGTGGCCATGCGCCGCTTATCCGGAAATCAGTTTTGGAAAACGCTATAAGACTTCAGCGCCCGAGTGAAGAGCATGGGCATGACGGCAGCGCCGAAGTAGCCCCCCATGTTGGACCAGCCGAAGAGCTGACTCCGGTTTTAGATTTCACGCCTGTGATGCGGTGTGAGCGTTTTAAGCGCCCTCCTGAATCACGGGTTTTTCTGCGTTCACGAACAGAGCGAACACGCCAGCCAGTACGAAGGCGACGGCACACATCCAGACGCCTTCGTGGAAGTCGTGATTGGTGTCATAGGACTTCAGCACCAGGGTGAAGAGCATGGGCATGATGGCGGCACCGAAGTTTCCCCACATGTTGGACCAGCCGAATAGCTGAGCTTGATACTTGCCGCTGATGTCCTGCATCGTGGTCCACATGGCGGGCAGGCCGATGTCGGCAAAAAAAGCAACGAGGCCAAAGGCCACTGCCATGCCCCAAGGGGAGTCGGTCCACAAGGCCAGGACGTAACAGCCGGCGGCGGCGAATTTGGTCACCGACATGGGAAGCATGCGGCCCATGTGTTTGCCATGATGACGGGTGATGTAGTCGGTGATCAAGCCGCCCAGGGGCAACGCCGCGATGCCGATGGTGAGAGCGCCGGTGGTGATGAGGCCGGTCATGCCTTCTTCCAGATGCATGACCTGCTTGAGGTAATCGGGCAGGGAAAGGATCAGAAAGGCCCAGCCGATATTTGTGAAGAACTGCACGCCATTGGCCATCCAGAGATTGAGACTTTGGCAGGCACTTTTGAGAGGGAAGCGCCGGGGCGGATTTTTGACGGGTTGGAAATCACCCCGGCCCTGTGCCAGCAGGGAGATCTCCGCTGCATTGCAGTGGGGATGCTGACGCGGGTGCTCACGAAATACGCGCCAGTAAATCACGGCGACGATCAAGCCGATCAATCCATAGAGCCAGCCAGCCCAGCGCCAGTCGCCGGAGCGGAGAATCACATACGCGGTCAGGCCGGGGGCCACGGCGCCGCCGACACGCCCGCCCCATGAAATCATGCTGCTGGCAAAGCCGCGGGCTTCGATGTGAGCCCAGCGTGTGAGCAGGCCGCTGCTGGCGGGGTAGTAGCCTGCTTCGGCGAGCCCGCAGCAGAGGCGGGCGATCAGGAGCGTGGTGAAACCCAGCGAAAAGCTGGTGGCGGCGGTGAAGACGGACCAGGTGGCAATGTAGATGGTGATCAGAGCGCGAGTGCCGAAGCGATCGCTGAGCCAGCCGGCAGGGACTTGAGCCAGGGCATAGGCCCAGAAGAAAGCACCTTTCACCCAGTCAATCTGCCAGCCTTTCAATGCGACACTTTTTTGGAACGAGTCCGATGTGATAATCTGTGCCAGACAAATGCGATCCAGATACATGAGGAAGGCCACCATGGTTGCCGTGGCAAGGATCTTATGGCGGATGATTGTGGGGCGGAGGGTGAAAGACATCGTAGAGATAAGACGCAGAAATTCAGCCAGCCCTAGCAGCATTCCAACTTGAAGAATGACATGAAGGCGTGCATGAGCCTTGTGTCGCGGCGCAAAACCGCCGGAGTAACGGGCTGCGTGCCTCGTCTTTTCAACAACTCTTCCTCACTATGACCGCCATCAAAAATTTTACTGCACTGCTGGTGCTCAGCTTTCTCGCTTCGGGAGTGCTTGGCTGGTTCCTGTTTGAGTCGCACACGGATCTTGCGAATCGGAAGGCAGAGCTGGAGCAGCTGAAGAGCACGCATGCCGATGAGATGGGTGCGAAGGAAGCTGAATTTGAGCGCATGCTCGACACCCAGGCGGCGCAGCATCAGAAAATGATCACCGCGCTCAATGATGAGCACGAGAAGAAGATCGACGAACTGCGCAAAGGTGAGCGCAAGCGCCTGGCGATCGCCGCGAAAGAGTTTGAAAACATCTTTGAGGGCAACAAAACCACGCTGCAATACATTGATCTGCTGGAGGACAAGGTGAAGACGGGCCAGACGCTGTCGAAGGCGGAAGTGGAGAAGCTGTCGATCATCACCACGGGTCTCGGCTACTTGAAAAAGCAGTATCAAAAGCCGATGCAGGAGTTTCAAGAACTGGCGAACTACTTTGACGAACAGGCGGCCAAGCAAATTGCAAAACCGAAGGGTGGCTTTTTCAAGCGGATGTTCAGCAGCAACTTCCGCGACGCCGAAAAGGAATACCTGCGGCAGGAGGGGGCCAAAGAAGCCTTTGAGCAGGCGCAGAGTAAATTCTCCGGCACCTACAAGCAGGCCCAGAAAGTCATGGGTTTGGTGAATCTGGATGCGGACGGGCAGATCCAGAAGCTGCATGCCTACATTGACGACAAGAAGCAGATGAACGCAGAGGACCTCTCCTCCTTTTTTGACAAAGCCCGCAAAGCATTGCGCACCCACCAAGACGTGCTCGACTTCGAGCCGGAAGCTGCACGGCTTCCTGCGCCGAAACCGCAGCCCTGATGGCCCCCGATGTGGTCCTCATGCTTGGCTTGCTGGACTTCTCTCACGGTGCCGCAGGGCGATTGGGTGACTTCGCGGAATTAGGACGGGAATGGTGATGCATTTTGGGCTGCCCTTATTTTTACCGGGGAAGGCAGGTCTGCCAAATCACAAACGGCATGGAAATGGGCATAAACGGCGGGGAATGAAAGGAAAGGTTGTCTTTTCTCCAGCGTTTTGACTAGGCTACACCTTGTGCCGCGCTCGCAAAGCGCGGCTGTGCCTGTTCCAACTCATCATCCTATGCAAACAAATCCAAACCAAACCACTCGCCGCGCCTTCATTCGCGGTACTGTGGCCGGCGCTGCCGGTCTTGCCGCCCTTCCTTCGTTTTCCGCCGCTCTCGGTGCCAATAGTGATGTCCGCGTTGCGGTCATTGGCTTCAACGGTCGTGGTGCAGGCCACATCAAGAGCCTGCTTGAGATCAAAGGTGTCCGCCTCGTCGCTCTTTGTGACGTCGATAACAAGGTGATGGCAAAGCACGTCGAGGCCCTCGCGAAGAAAGACATCAAGGTAAAGCAGTACAAGGACTTCCGTGAGTGCTGCGCCGACAAGGACATTGACGCTGTCACCATCGCCACGCCGAACCACAGCCATACGCTGATCGCCATGACTGCGATCGCGAACGGCAAGCACGTGTATGTGGAGAAGCCCGTCTGCCACAACATTTGGGAAGGCCGCAAGCTCGTCGAAGCCGCCGCTGGTGCTGAAAAGCAGGGCCTCGTGGTCCAGCACGGCATGCAGCGCCGCTCCTCCCCCGGCTGGCAGGCCGCCATTGACTGGGTGAAGGCTGGCAACATCGGCAAAGTGCAGCTCTCCCGTGGCATCAACTTCAAGGCGCGCAAGAGCATCGGCAAAGTGGCCGAGCCGGTGAAGCCTGACGCGAATGGCCGCATCGCTGCGACATTCCGTGACACCGGTGGCAAGCCGCAGATCGTGGACATGGACTACACCCTGTGGTCCGCCCCACGCCCTGTCATGCCTGTGCAGCGCGAGCAGATGCACTATGACTGGCACTGGCAGTGGGCCTACGGCAATGGCGACATCGGCAACCAAGGGCCGCATCAGCTCGACGTCGGCCGCTGGGCGCTCGGCAATCCTGAGGCTCCGAAGCGCGTGATGAGCTTTGGTGGCCGCTGGGGCTATGATGATGACGGCCAGACCGCGAACAATCAGATGGCTTTCTACCAGTGGGCCGAAGGCGCACCGCTGCTATTTGACAACCGTGGCCTGCCTATGAAGGACATGAACTGGACGAAGGGCTATGAGCCTGTCTTCCGCATCAACGGCAAGACCTCCGCTCCCCGCATCGGCAACGTCATTCATTGCGAAGGCGGTTTCGTGGCGGAAGCCAAGGCCTACGACAACGAAGGCCAGGCAATCCAGAAGTTCGACAACTTCGATGATGGCGCTGACCACATGAAGAACTTCATCGATTCCGTGCGTGTTGGGAAGATCACCAATCCGAACATGCACGTTTCCCATGGTTATCAGGCCGCTGTGCTCGCGCATCTGTCGAACGCCTCCTACCGTCTGGGCAAGCAGCTCAGCGTTGCCGAAGTGCAGGAGCGCCTGGCTAACGACAAGGCAGGTCAGGAAACCCTCGCGGATTTCGTGGCGAACCTCGAAGCCAACAAGATCGACCTCAGCGCCGAAAAAATCACCGCAGGTCCATGGCTCGACTTTGATCCTGTGTCTGAGAAGTTCACCGGTGAGTTCGCTGCTGAAGCGAACAAGCTGGCCGAGGACGAGTATGCCGCAGGCTTCGAACTGCCGAAGATTGGCTGATCGTCCCTGATTTGAGTCCGTTCATGCAGCGCGGAGCCGGGAAACCGGCTCCGCGTTTGTATTTGGGGTGTGGGTCGCTGTGTGGTAGCTTTACGCCGCCATGGAACCGCTCACTCCACCTCTCGCGCTGCCGCCTTCAGCCGTCACCCCGGATGAAAAAATGCTAGGCATCGTCATGCACGTGCTCTGTCTGGTTGGGTTTCCCATTTTGGGACCGCTCATCGTCTGGCTGGTCAAAAAAGATTCGAGCAGCTATCTCGACCAGCAGGGGCGTGAACTGCTGAACTTTCAGCTGAGCTATTTGCTGTATGGTTTTGTGTCCTTTTTGCTGTGTTTCATTCTCATTGGCGTTCCGCTCCTGATCGTGGTGGGAGTGGCCACTGTGGTGCTAACCATCATCGGTATTGTGCGCGCTTCTGAAGGGAACGTTTACCGCTTCCCGCTGACGATTCGCCTGCTGTGAGGCAAAACGGTTGCGACTTCTATGCCGTGGTGGTAGCTGAGCCCCCCGTTTCCACCCCCATTCCAGATGCGACCCAACCAACTTCTTCAAGCCATCGGTGCCGAGCTGCGCATGCAGATCATGACTTACATGCAGTCCGAACAGCGTGCTGCTTACAAGGCTGTCATTGATTCGCTGGCTCCCGCCAAGCGTCTGCGTCCCGCATTCATTCTGGAGAAATCCCGCGCCAAGCAGGCGGAGTGGGTGCTGGAGCAACTGAACACGAAGTCGAATGAGGAAGTGACGGCGCAGATTTTTCAGATCTGGCTGCTCAAAGGCCAGCCGCAGATGCTCATCACCTTCCTCGATGCTGCGACGATCGCGCATGATGGCAAAGGTGAAGTGACGGAACTGCCTGAGGTCATTGAAGACGACAAGGCTGAAGCTGCGGTGACTGCCTTGCTGGCTGTGTATCCGGCCAAGCAGGTTGCTTTGTATCTCTACATGTTCCAGCAGCAGCGCGAAGGCGGCTGGATCTCGCTCACCAAGGCTATTGAGGCCCGCCCTGAGGTGAAACTCGAAGCCTGAGATTTCGTGCTATGATGGACGCCCTGGACCGCGCCATCGCCAACACGCAGGCGCATCTCGATGCCCTGCGGAATGCGAGTGGCCACTGGGAAGGGCGTTTGTCCAGCAGTGCGCTTTCGACTGCTACGGCCGTCGTCGCGCTGGGGCTGGTGGATCGTGACAAGCATGCGGTGCACATGGGTGCCGGTGCGCAGTGGTTATGCGATCATCAGAATGCTGATGGTGGCTGGGGTGATACGACACTGAGCAAAAGCAATCTTTCGACGACGCTGCTGTGCTGGAGTGCGCTGCATCTGGTGGGGCAGCGGAACTCACCGACGGTTGAATCCGCCAATGTGTGGATTAGCGGTCAAGTCGGTTCGCTTCAGCCTGAGGCCATCGCCAGGGCGGTTGTTTCTCGCTATGGCAAGGACAAGACTTTCTCCGTGCCCATCCTGATGCTGTGCGCGCTGTGCGGCACCTTGGGCGAGAAGCCGTGGAAGCATGTCATTGCGCTGCCGTTTGAGCTCGCTGCTTTGCCGCGCACTTGGTTTGGAGCGGTGGGGCTGCCGGTGGTGAGCTATGCTTTGCCGGCGCTGATTGCCATTGGGTACACGCGTTTTAAAAATGCGCCGCCGGCGTGGTGGAACCCGCTGCGCTGGCTGCGTGCGCTGACGTGGCCGCGCATTCGGCCGATGCTCAAGGCGCTGCAGCCCAGCAGCGGTGGATATCTTGAAGCCACGCCGTTGACGAGTTTTGTGACGATGGCACTGGCGGGTGGTGGGCAGCTTGATCATCCGTGTCTGCCGCTGGCGGTGGATTTCCTGGTGAGTTCCAAGCGTGAGGATGGGAGCTGGCCGATTGATACGAATCTGGCGACGTGGGGGACGACGTTGTCGTTGCGAAGTTTGGACCTGAAGCCAGACGGGCTGAAGCCCGAACTACGAACATGGCTGCTGGCGCAGCAGTACCGTGAAGTTCATCCTTTTACCAATGCGCCGCCGGGGGGCTGGGCGTGGACGGATTTGCCTGGGGGTGTGCCGGATGCAGATGACACGTCGAGTGCGCTCATTGCGCTGAAGAAGATGGGGCATGCTTGTGATGCGGCGATTGAGCAGGGCATCACCTGGCTGCTTGATTTGCAGAATCGGGACGGGGGGGTTCCGACGTTTTGCCGAGGATGGGGGACGCTGCCGTTTGACCGCAGTACGCCGGAGATCACGGCGCATGCGTTGTGCGCGTGGTGGGTGTGGTGTGATGAGTTGCCGGAGGCTCTGCAAACTCGCATCGTCAAATCCACTCAGCGTGCATTCTTCTATCTAGAACGCGTGCAATTGGCGGACGGCTCGTGGATTCCTTTGTGGTTTGGGAATGAGAACACGCCGGATGAAAACAATCCTGTCTATGGGACGGCGCAGGTGGTCAATCATCTGAGTGGTAGTGAACAATTGGCCAGTCAGTTTGAGGGGTTGATTCGAAGGGGCCGGGAATATCTCAGAAGTGCACGAAAGTCGGATGGTTCATTTGGTGGGGATGCGAATACGCCGGCGAGTATCGAGGAGACGGCGGTGGCTTTGCAGGCGCTCTGTGGTGACGACGGGATGTCCAGTGTGCAGTGGCTTATCACTGCCACAGAGAGCGGCACACGCTTTCCAACAGCTCCTATTGGGCTTTATTTTGCGCGGCTTTGGTATCATGAGCAGCTTTATCCTGTCGTCTGGACACTGGGTGCGCTGCGGGCTGTCAAAAAGCACATATAAGCAGCGCGTTTTTTTTCGGAGGTTGGGAGTGATGTGTCTGCTTAAAGTATAAAAAATAATGCCAGGCATTTAGTTGTTGCTTCCGCGACTTCTCTGGTCATTTTCTGTGTGATGAAAATCGTCCAAACTGCTGATTCTCAACCTCTACCCCTCGAAGAGCAGCTTGTGGGTGTGAATGCGAAAACGGGGCTTTATCCAGGCGCGCGGTCTTGGTCGGGCGGGAGGTTCCGCGTTCTTGGCAAGGGGCCGCTGGAGTCTTACTGCTATCACGTGATGTCGCGGACTTGTGGTGGGGAGGTGTTCTTTGATGAGGTGGAGAAGGAGGCTCTGAGGCGGGTGATCTGGCGTATGGCGGAATTTTCTGGGATCAAGGTGGTGACTTATTGCGTGATGAGGAATCACTTTCATCTGCTGGCGGAGGTGCCGCATCGGGAGACGTGGTTGCAGCGGTTTGAGGGACCGGAGGGTGAGGTGAAGTTGTTTGAGCATCTACGCACGCTGTACAGCCGTGCTTATCTGGGGCTGCTGCGGGATGAGTTGGCTGATCTGCGCGCGCGTGGCCTGAGGGTGCTGGCGGAACAGAGGGTGGAGGCGCTTAAAAAGCGGTTTTGCGATCTGTCGTTGTTTGTGAAGGAGGTGAAGGAACGTTTTAGCCGGTGGTTCAACAAACGTCGTGGGCGAAAGGGCACGCTGTGGATGGATCGCTTCAAGAGTGTGCTGGTGGAAGGCAGGGGAGAGGCACTGCGCACGATGGCGGCTTACATTGATTTGAATCCGGTGCGTGCGGGTCTGGTGAAGGATCCGAAGGACTATCGCTGGTGCGGGTATGCGGAGGCGTTGGGCGGCAGCCGAAGGGCTCAGCGTGGGCTTTGCAAGGCGCAGGGCAAGCCGGTGGATGGGTGGAAGAGTGCGGGAGCGGCGGAGGCGTATCGCTGCATTTTGCATGACGAGGGACGCGAGGTGAAGGACGCGCAGAATGAGAAGGTGGTGAGGCGCGGTGTGACTGTGGAGTCGGCGCGAGCTGTGCTGGCGGAGCGTGGGAAACTCAGTCTGGGAGAACTGGTGAGGCATCGCGTGAGGTATTTCAGCGACGGCGTGGTACTGGGCAGCCAAGAGTTCGTGGAGGGCATCTTTGAGGCGCAACGAGACAAGTTCAGTCCGAGGCGCAAAGAGGGGGCTAAGCAGATCGAGGAGAGTGACGCACCCTTTTATGCGTTACGCAGACTGCGTGTCAGTCCTGTAGGCTGAAGGGGGTGGTGATTGTTCCATCACGCAGTGAGTGCTTTTCTAAAACGCCTGGTTTTGGGGGATGAGCCGGGATCTCATCACGGACGCTCTGCCTTCATTGCCCGAGGAAGGTCTCATCTTGTCCTTTGACCGTGTCTTAGCTATGTGTTTGCAGGCGGGGCTGGCTGTTACCGTTTCCAAAGTTGTTCAGCGAGCGGAGGAGGGGGCGGCAGAAAGCCCTGACTCACCGAGGGTCTGTGATGGCTGTTTGAGTACAAGTCTATTCTTGCTCGACGGTGCTTGAGATGTCCACGGGGGGCTCGCCTGCAATTTCCTTTTCGACGGGCTGCACTTTGATTTCGACGTTTACGGGGACTGCACGCAGGCCTTCGATGATGCGCTGGAGGCGCTCGATGGTGACATCGGACAAGGTGGGCTGGCTGACGGCCTGCTCGATTTTTTCCAGGCCGAGCGTGAAGGCGTTCATGTGGCCGGTGATGCGGTTGATGGGATCGTTTTCGCCTGCGCCGCCGGTGAGGAGGTTGCGTTTGAAGGTGCTCTTAATCTCGGTCCAGCGGAGGGTGTCGGCAGGGGTGGAGAGGGCGTTGATCTCGCGCCACTTGAGGAGGTTGGATTCGGCGGCCTGGCTGAGGGTTTGGGCTTCGCCGCGATAGTGATCGGCGATGAGGCTGGCGACTTCGGCATCGGTCATGAGCGGGAGGATTTTCTCCGCGATCTTGTTCATGTTGCGGTAGCTGCCCTGGAGCTTGAACGGGGGCTCGGTGCGGTAGGCGTCTTCCATGGCGGCGCTGCGCACGTATTCCTGATTCACGCGCAGGATGATCTCGCGCACGTGCAGGAGCTTTTCCATGACGGCGACGCCTTCATTGATTTCTTCGGCGCTGTAGCTGCCTTCGAACTCGACGCCTTCGCGGGTGCCGGTCTGGGCGACTTTCAAGAGGGCGAGGGCATCGGCATGACTGCGTGCGGAGATGCGGGCGAGCGTGGTGTTGCTGGTGAGGCAGTTCTCAATGTAGCTGTCTTTGAAGACTTCTGCATGACCGCCGAGAATGTCGCCGAGATTGTAGGTGTCGGCGCGGTTCGCGAGCATGTCTGGCACCTGGAATTTGCCGCCGACTTCGGTGTAGGGATTGCCGGCCATGACGACGGCGACTTTGCGGCCTCGCAGGTCGTAGGTCTTGGCTTCGCCTTTGAACACGCCTTCGATCTTGCGAGTGCCATCGCAGAGGGAGATGAACTTTTGCAGGAACTCGGGGTTCGTGTGCTGAATGTCATCGACGTAGATCATGACATTGTCGCCCATCTCGAAGGCGAGGTTGAGCTTTTCCACTTCTTCCCGCGCGCTGGCGTTGGCGGCCTCGGCGGGGTCCAGAGAGGTGACCTTGTGGCCGAGAGCGGGGCCGTTGATCTTCACCAGCGTGATGCCGAGGCGGCTGGCGACGTATTCCATGAGGGTCGTTTTGCCATAACCGGGCGGTGAGATGAGCAGCAGCATGCCCATGCGGTCGGTGCGGGTGTCTTTGCCTGCGGCACCGAGTTGTTTGGCGAGGTTTGCGCCGATGAGGGGGAGATAGACTTGATCGATGAGGCGGTTGCGCACGAAGGAGCTGAGCACGCCTGCTTTGAACTGATCGAGGCGCAATTCACGGCGGCGGGTGTCGGCCAGACGATGCTTGAGCAACTGGAAGGCTTCGAATGCAGGAACGACTTCGGCTTCGTAGCGTTGCAGGCGCGTGGTGAATTCGTGGTAGTTGAGTTCGAGTGTGGCATCTGCGATGCGTGCGTGGGTGCCGATCAAACCGATGACCGTGGTGTGAGCGGGTGGCTCAGTGGGGATCGCCGCTGGAGGTTGATCGTTGGTCACGACCATGGCTGCGGTTTCAACGAGGACGCCGAGGGCTGCGGTGGGGTTCAGTGCGGTGATCCATTCCAGGGCGATTTCAAAAGCGAGCAGCGGCTGAGCGGCGAGTGTCTCGAGTGTTTCTTCGAAATCCTTGGTGGCATGTTTGACGGTGAGTTCTCTGCGGAAAGCATGGAGCAACTCGATGGCGGCGACGGAGCGGGTGAACGGGTGCTTGGATTGGAGTTCGTCGAGGAGGCAGGCGGCGATTTGGAGGGGCGAAGCTTGCGGCAATGTGCTGCCCAGGAGGCCTTCGACACGTTTTACCAGTTCGTTATCGACGGCTGCGTTTGAGATGCCCAAGAGATCGCGCATGCGGCCCTTTGATTGCATGCGCGCCGTTAGAGCTTTCTTCGCATCATCTTCGGTCCAAGCGTGCCAGAACAGGCGTGCGTAGCCGCGTGCGGCGGGGGAATGGCGGAGGAGGCCGAGGGCCTGCTGCATCTCGCGCAGGGGTTTCAGCATGAGAGCGGCGTCGTGATCGTGCACGCCTTTGGTGTAGCCTTCGTGATAGCGCTGGGCCATGAAGGCGGCCACGTCGTCGCCGGCACCGGTTTTGAGCATCTGCCAGGCGAGGTATTCGGCGCGATAGACGTCCGCGTTTTCAGAGACGACAGCC
The DNA here is from genome assembly GCF_029946185.1 of Prosthecobacter sp. Taxonomy (GTDB): domain Bacteria; phylum Verrucomicrobiota; class Verrucomicrobiia; order Verrucomicrobiales; family Verrucomicrobiaceae; genus Prosthecobacter. The sequence continues at coordinate 9,452 of NZ_JAQSEA010000229.1, read as the reverse complement.
TGATCCCAGACGCTGCGCTGTGTTTCGAGTGCGGGGTTTTCGACGGTCTCGAAGAAACGGGTGCCGGTGAGGTGGAAGGCGAGGGAATTGTCGCGCGGGAGAATGGTGAGCTCCAGCGGCTGCTTGTTTACGCTGAACTGATGCTGGCCGAGCTGGATGAGATCGCCGCCAGCGACGAAGATTTCCGACTTGTCGCGGATCTGTTTGAGAGAATCCTGCTGGACGGTCTTGAGGCGGGTTTGCAGTTCGTCGGCGCGGACGCTGTCGCCGAGCTTGCGCAGTTCTTCGATGAGATCGCGCAGCTTGGCGACCATGGCATCGGAGGCGAGCCAAGCGTGGACTTCTTCGGGCTTGGCGAAGTTGGCGAGGCGATTGCGGATGCTGCTGAGAATGCGTTCGGCGGACTGGCCGAGGCTGCCGCAGCGGCGGTTCAAGGCATCGCTGAGACTTTGACGGCGGGATTCGAAGGCGGCCTGGACCTCTTCGCGCTTCTTGATGAGTTCGGCGGCATAGTCGTCGAAGTCGGAGAAGCGTGTCTCCATTTCCTCGATCTGGACGAGTACGCGGGTGAGGGACTCATCGCACTTCTCGGGTGTGGTGGCGACTTCGAGGTAGTTCAGCACGCTTTGGCTGAGCAGGCTGAGCTGTGCCTGGAACTGCGCTGCGCCTTCGGTCTTGGCGAGATCGTTGCGGCGGTTGCGCAGTACGCTGCGCACCTGATTGAGCTGGGCAAAGAGCGTGGAGATGCCTTCGATGATGCGTGTGGTCTCGGTGGCGTCTTCAATCTTGAGGCCGCTGACAATCGCTGTGAGCATTTCCAGCTCGCTGCTGGATTTGGCGAGCGCTTCTTCGACGGCCTGGGCTTCGGTGACTTTTGCGAGCGCTGGAACGAGGGCCTGCTGTTCGGTGATCTGCTGGCGATAGGGGTCCAGCGATTCCGGCTTGAGCAGGAAGGTGACGCATTTGGCGGAGAGTTTGTCCGCGCCTTCCGCGACCGCTTTGTCCATGCGGTCGATCTCGGCGGTATCGGTGTAGCGGACATCGCGCAGGGCGATGATCTGGCCGCGCAGCTCACGCAGGGAGGTGAGAAGCTGCACGAAGCCGAGGATGTCGGTGGGATCGGTGTTGGCGGCGGCGTTGAGCGCCTTCTGTGATTTCTCCTGCAGCGTGGTGGTCTGCTCCGCTGCGGTCTTGCGCATGCGGCTGACTTTTTCGAATTCACCCAGCGCGGCTTCGGCGGTGGTCTTGATCTCAAGGAGGATGCTCTTGAGGTCGTGGGTCTCTTCGCGTCCGACCCAGAAATAGCTGTCGGCAATGTCGCCGCAGGAGCGGGCGAGTTCGACGTAGAGGCCGGAGAAGGAATCGTCCTTGGAGAGCAGCGTGAGCACGCCATTGCACTCGGCCATGGCGCGGACGATTTCGGCGTTGCCAATTTTACTGAGGAAGGTCTGAGAGGCCTTGGCTTCGCTGACATCGGCGGACATGAAAGGCGTACGCCAGACCTGAAGGACGTGGTGCTTGCGCGGTTCGGCATCGGCCTCAAAGAGCACGAGTTCGCCGCTGGGGAAGAGGCTGAAGCCGTGGCAGGGCTGCGGCGTGGCGACGCTCTGCGTGATGAGATTGTAGCTGAGCAGGAGGTAGGAGCCGCTTTCGAGATGGCTGAAGATATAGAGCGTGTCCTCGCCGTTCGCTGCGGGGATGCGCCTCTCAAAACGCATGGGTGGCAGGCCGGTTTCAAAGCGTTTCACTTCGCCGGTTTGCAGAACGTAGCCGTGTGGAAAGAGGATGCCGTGATCGTCGGGCAGGAGGACGCAGCTCTCGGCAATGCTGTCGATGCGATGCGCCTGGCGCGTGCGTTCATTGAAGACGAGATGACGCCAGGTTTTCTCCTGATACGGCAGGACTTTGAGCAGGATGAGATTGCCAACGATGGCGTAATGCACCTCTGCATCATCGAGGGTCTGATCCTTGTTTTCGACGGGGTCGCTGTAGATGCCGCGACCGGAGTCGGTGTTGTTTTCCACCTTGACCGTGAGGTCGCCGCCGATGGTCTCGACGAAGACGCGATCCTCGATGCTGATGTGCGGATGCGCGCCGTGGATGTACATGTCCCGCGTGGCGCGCTTCCATTCAAACTCCTGCGGCGTGGGGAAGAGGAATTCGTGGTCGCTGCGGTTGCCGAGGTATTGGAGCGTGCCTGCCTCATCGTCCACGAGCCATTTGAAGGTCTTCACCTCGGTGGCGCGCTGGCCGACCTGAAAGCCCATGTAGAGATGCGGGCCGATGCGATGGAACTTCAGGAATGAGGCGTGCTTGTAGTAATTGTAGAGGTAGGCGAAGTCGTCCGCGAACTGGGGATCGCTGAGCAGGTTGTCTTTGTTGGGATGAAAGCTGTGATCGTCGTCATGCAGATCATAGACCGAGAACACGTCTTCGATGCGCATGGTGCTGCGCAGGCCGAGGTGGACGTTGTAGCCAAAGAGGAAACGGTGCGGACCGATGGCTGCGAGGTCGCGCGGGAGGCAGTTGTTGTCCGTCGTCAGCCGAGAGGTGGCCAGCAGGGCCGTTTCAATGCCGCCGAACTCCGCCTTGCGGTCGATGTTGAGCAGATCCAGCCGCCGCTGCAATTCAGAGCCGTGTTTGTTCAGGCGCTTACGAATGACTTCGTAAGCACCGGCTTCGAGCTGCGGGGAGGGTTGGGGTGATGGGGGCGTGTCAGCCATTTTTTTCCGTCCAGATCAATTTCAGAAACCATGTCACATGTAGAAGAACGATGAACTTCAGCGAGCCTGACACAGTGAATGCATCGACAACTGCCATACCTATCGCGAGGGACGTCCAAATGGCCTTGCCAGGAGTCACCGCGATAGGTTGCACAGCATGAGCTTCAGGGTTCATCAGATCACTTCTTCGCTGCCTTGGCGGCGAGGAGGCTGCTGACGGTCTGCTCAGCGAGGCCGAAGCGGGAGGCTGTGCCGATCATGCCGGTGAGTTTATTTAAGGTGGTGGCGTCGGGGTTGAGGCCGATG
>NZ_JAQSEA010000229.1:0-6323 GCF_029946185.1 Prosthecobacter sp. | reverse complement strand
GCCGATCATGCCGGTGAGTTTATTTAAGGTGGTGGCGTCGGGGTTGAGGCCGATGAGCTTGGAGAAGAGGGCGCTGAGGGTGAGGTTCTTGGTGTCTTCGGAGGTGAGGCCGAATTGATCGATGATGTTCTTGAGCTGGGATTTGAAGTAGTCGGGATCGCCGGTGAAGAAGGTTTCCTTCACGTCGGTGAGGGTGCGGCTGCCTTCGACCATGCGGTCGATGGCGCGGGCATTGCCGATGGCGTTGGTGATCTTGTCGAAGAACTGGCTTTCGCCGCCGATGATTTCGATCTTGGCGGATTTCATGGCCTCGCCAAGCACGTTGGCCTGGGCGGCGGCGATGTCCTTCTGGATGTTGATCTGCGCGAGCTCGATGGCTTTCTCTTTCTCGAGGGTGAGCTTGAACTCTTCGTGTTCGCGTCCGGCGTTTTCGAGGAGCTTCATGGCCTGGGCCTTCTTGGTGATGCCATCTGCTTCTGCAGCGAGTTTGAGCTGCGTGACTTCGGCGTCTGCGGTGCCCTGCTTCTGCGAGGCTTCGGCCTTGGCAAGCATGACTTGGGCTTCCCCGAGGCCGATGGCGGCGGAGGAGGCGGTTTTACCTTCGGCGAAGGATTTCTCAGCGGCGGCGTCTTTGGAGGCGGACTCCTGACGGGCTTCGGCGAGGGTGAGCAATTCTTGAGCGTGAAGTTCGGCGGCCTGTTTGGAAGCGTCTGCGGCTTTGATGGTGGTGAAGGCGGCCTGCTCGGCGGCGAGCTGGGCGGATTGTTTGGAGGCTTCGGCTTCTTTGATTTTCTGGATGAGGCTCTCCTGGGCGTTTCTCTCGGCGTTGGTGAGAGCGACCTGCTTCTCGCGGTCGGCGGTGGCGAAGGCTTCGGCGTCCTTCATTTTCTGCTGCTCGATGACGACGGTTTTTTCGAGGGCGACGCGGTCTTTGATTACCTCCTGGATGTTCTTTTTCTCTATTTCTACGGCTTTCTCCTTCTCGATGGATTTGAGCGTGGTGACGCGCTCCCGGTCGATGATTTCGAGATCGCGGTCACGGGTGACGCGTTCGATTTCGACGGCGTCGGTGCGCTCCTTGTTGCGCTGGGCGACGATGACCTGGCGGTCCTTGTTCTCCGTGGCGACGGCGATTTCTTCGTCGGCGCTGATTCTGGCGCGTTCGGACTTCAGGCGTTCTTCTTCCTGCACCTTCATGGTCTCGGCGGTTTCGCGGGCACGGACGCTTTCGACGTCGCGCTTCTGCTTCGACTCGGTTTCAGCCAGCTGGCGTTCGAGTTCGAGGATGGCTTCGCGGGCCTGCACGTCCTGCTGCTTGATGACCTTTTCCTTGTCGCGTTGGATGTTGTTGGAGAGCTTGGCCTGGGCGGCGGTGAGCTCGGTGATCTTCTTGATGCCCTCGGCGTCGAGGATGTTGTCGGGATCGAGATTTTCGAGGCGTGTTTGTTCGAGGAAGTCGATGGCGCAGTCGTCGAGGGTGAAGCCGTTGAGGTCGGTGCCGATGACTTTGAGGATCTCGCTCTTGAAATGGTCGCGCTCATTGTAGAGCTGCACGAATTCGAAGCGTTTGCCCACGGTCTTGAGGGCTTCGGAGAACTTGGCGTCAAACAGCACGCGGATGGTGTCCACGGTGCTGGCACGAGTGCAGCCGATGCTCTGGGCCACGCGGAGCACGTCTTCCGGCGTTTTGTTGACGCGGACGAAGAAGGCGACCTTGATGTCCGCACGGAGGTTGTCTTTGCAGATGAGGCCTTCCTGGGCTTTGCGCTCGATCTCGATGCGCTTGACCGAGATGTCCATGTATTCGGACTGATGGGCTACGGGGATGACGATCATGCCATTGAAGGTCACCTTGGTGCCACCGATGCCGTTGCGCACGATGGCCTGGCCCTGCTGTACTTTGCGGAAGAACCGCGAGAACAGAATCAGGATGCCGAGAAAGATGCCGAGGATGATGACTCCGACAAGAAGACTGCCTTCGAGGAGGAGAGCGAGGGGTAGGGATGAGGTCATGAGAGGTGAGTGAAAGGGGTTGCGGGTTAGTTCTGAGGAGCGGGTTCGATCAGGTAAAAGATGTTGTCAGGACCGGCGGAAAGGACTTTGGCCGAGTCGCCACGCTTCAGCGGTGCGACGCCGGGCTGGGTGCGGACATTGATCAGCAGCGGGACATTGGCGGTGGTGATTTCGAGCTGTCCGTAGGAGGCGTCTGCTTCTGTGGAGGTGACGATGCCGGTGCGCCCGATGACTTCTTCGGCTTCGGAGTCGGCATCGCCCATGGCTTTGAAGAGCTTGGCGACGGGAAGGGTGACGAGCTTGGTCAGGATGAGGCTGCCGAGGAGGTTGGGCAGCAGTAGCAAGGCGGCCTGTCCCAGACTGCCGGCTTGATTGTACCATTCGTTGAGCACCAGAGAGCCAAACCACATGAAGAGGATCATGAAACTGAGCCAGACCATGAGGGGCACCTGCGAAAAGCCGATGAACCGACCTAGCGAGAGCCAGGCGCCGCCGGTGCTCATGCCAAGAGCGTGGGTGGAGCCGGTGCCGTGATGGGCATCGCCGTCAGTGCCCAGATCGTCCGGCAGATCAGCCTCGAAATCCAGCGCGCCGAGCAGGACTAGGAGCCAGTAACAGACGACCAGCGTCAGGAGCAACGAAAGCAAAAGCTGCTGTGGCAGGATGGATGCTTGGAAGAGTTCGAACACGGTGGGAGGGGTGATGTGCGATATAAGCAACTGACCGGAGGCGAGGCGATTACAATTTTGCAGAACGTCTTCAATCCAATTAGAGCAGTGTAGGCGCACAAGCCCGATGGGGTAAACAAATTCCTGATTGCTGCTGTGGTGGAAGGGTGAAAAACGGTGCGCCTGCGGGTGATTTGGGAGGCTTGAGTGAAGGGGCAGGCTTGGCGGCAGACGGCTTGGAGTTCCTGTAGATGGTCCGCGAGAAGCGTTGACAACAGTGGCGCTGCTCCTAGAATCGGCCTCGAAAATCACCCAGAACAACAGCACAGCGAATCGTCAATCAGTGGAGGTTACCGGCATGAGGAACACAGAATTTGAAGACGAACGGCGCCCGGCTAATCCGCCGCTGCATTCCGAGAAAATTGTCACGGATCGGAAGATTTTCTTTCTCGATTTGAAGGAGAATGATCGGGGCAAGTTTATCAAGATCACGGAGGACGTGCGCGGCCGACGCGACACGATCATTCTACCGATTGATGCTGCGCAGGAGTTCCTGGACGCGATGATGCGTACTGTGGATGCTGCGGGCGGAGAGGTGTAGGCACTGATCGAAACCGACCCTTCGAATATGACGGGAAAACCGTGGCGATGGGTGGCTTGTTTATTCGCGGGGGCGCTAGCCACGGCGATACCTCTGGGACTGTATCTTTTAAGGCACAGCCACCACTATGCTGAGGTGGGCACCTTTTATCGAGGGGCGGTGGGAGATCAGCAGGTGGTGGGGATCGCGTTTATTGAGTTCGAAGGCTGAGGTTTCATGGAACTCACGCAGTGGAAAGTGCAGATGGTCAGCCGTTCTGGAAAGCGCATGACCGTGTACCAGAAATCTTCTGTTTTTCAGGAGAAGGTTCCCCATCAGCCGAAGATCGCAACTGGTGCGAACCGGATTTTCATTGATGACGGGGAAGATCAAATAACGGTTGATCTTCGGTCGGCCAAAGGAAGCTGAGGTGCTGTGCCAAACAAGCTTAGAGGTGGCAGTGCTGGCATCGCTACGCGATGCGTTTTCAGGCATGGGGAATGGTGGACGTTACGAGGGGTATCGCTGCGCTCAACCCCTCGCTACAGGCTTTGATGGCTCCGCCATCGGAGAGAAGCCGATGCGGCCGGGGTTACACAAACTTGATGACGTGCTTCTGCCCGTGCTCTTCATGGGCGGGATTGAGGGCGCGGAGTTCGAACTCGGCGCGGTCTGAGTTGATGCGGACGATGACCCAGCCGTTGGGGCTTTTGGGGTCGAAGACGTAGGCTACGGGTGGCAGATTGATGAGAGGGAGGCCGGTCTTCTCGTGCTTGGATTTCAACCAGGTGTGCGTGTGGCCGTAAATTAAGCCCTGCACTTTGGGATAAGAGGCGAGGAGGTCGAAGAGGGCATCGCTGTCTTGCAGGCAGCTGCCTTTGCCTTTTTCGGTCATGCTGGGCTGCATGGGGTTGTGATGCGCCACGATGAAGGTGGGTTTGTCGGGCGCGTTGCGAAGTTCACGCTCGATCCACAGGAGCTGGGGCTGGCCCAGAATGCCGGGGGTTTTGTTGACGAGGTCGAGGGAGTCGAGCAGCACCCAGTTTACTTGGGCGCTGGTGACGGTGGCGACGTGCTTGTCCGGCACGTTCATGGGGCGCTCGGCGTTGGGCGGGGGCGGGCCGACGATGGCGTTGAGGAAATTGGTGCGGTGGTCGTGATTGCCGAGGGTGCAGTGAATCTGAATGGACTGCTCGCGCAAGGCCTGGATGCAGTGGGTGAAGGTGACGTAGTCTTCGGTTTTGCCTTCGAGGTAGGCGCAGTCGCCGTTGACGATGAGGCCAAAGGGCTTCTGGCCGATCTTGAGCACCTGGTTAGCGCAGCGGCGCAGGTTTTCCGCCATGCAGGCGCCGCGTGCGACGAGGGCCTCGTCTGCAGCGATGTGGGGATCGGAAAACAGGACCCAGGTCTGCTCAGGAATCTCCAGCGCGGGAAGCTGCGTGGCGAATGAACCGAGGGCGGCGGCGGCGCCGTGTCGCAAAAAGCTGCGGCGGGAGAGGGGTGGAAGGGTGATGGGCATGGGGAGAATGAAACGCTGGTCAGAGGCCGGATCGTGCGAACAGAGAAAGGCAAAATTCAGGTGCCAAAGTAGCGGTCTCCGGCATCGCCGAGGCCGGGGACGATGTAGCATTTCTCATTGAGGCCGGAATCGATGGCGGCGGTGACGATGGCCACATCCGGATGGGAGAGTTGCATCGCCGCGAGTCCTTCCGGGCAGGTGACCACGCAGATCATGGTGATGCGCAGAGCACCGGCCTCCTTGAGCTGGCGTGCGGCTTCGCAGGCGCTGCCGCCGGTGGCGAGCATGGGGTCCAGCAGGAAGACATCTGCGGCTGAGAGATTGGCGGGCAGATTCGCATAGTAGGCATGCGGGAGGGCGGTTTCCTCGTTTCGCCGAATGCCCACATGGGCGACCACCGCGTCTGGTACGAGCGGTAGAATGCCGTCCAGCAAACCCAGGCCGGCGCGCAGGATGGGTACGCAGACGAGCGGGCGTGCCAGCTGTGAGCCTACCGTTTGTTTGAGCGGTGTCTGCACGGTGATCTCCTGCACGGGAAGCTCGCGGGTGGCTTCGAGGAAGAGGATGCGCGCGAGATGGTTCAGATGCCGCCGAAACTCATTCGATGAGGTGCCGACGGCACGGATGGCGGCGAGATGGCACTGTGCCAGAGGATGCTGAACGATGACAACGGGCTGCATGCAGGGCATTCTGCCGCGTTTGCTGGTGCTGGCAAAGTTTTCCACCACCGGGTTGCCGGTCATGTTATTATGCGGGCATGAAAACACGACTGTGCGTGCCAGCGCTGCTGGCACTTTTCCTGGGCGCTTGTGAGAGCGCACCGAGGGGGGACGGTTCGAGTTATTATTACCCGTCAGCCAATCAGCCGACCGCCGTGCCGCGCAGCAGCACGAGCCAGAGCATTGCCAGCATGGCGGGCAGCAGCGATGCTCCTGTGCCACGCGGTGGGTATGCCCCCGGTTCGGGGCCGACGGCGATGCCGCAGGGGAATCAGCTCATGTACCAGCAGAATGTGTCAGGGCCGTTTGGCAGCCGCAGTTCGAGCGGTGTGATCAACGCGTATGGCGGGGTGCAGAGTTATCAGACCATTGGGAACATGCCGGTGTATCCGGGCATGGCGGTGCCGGACAATGACAACTCGCGCTATTATGGAAGGATGCCGACGCAGCCGGTGTATGTGCCGGGTGTTGGCGGTGCTGCGGGGTATTACATGAACCCGAGCACGGGTGCGCGGGTGCCGGGGCCGTAGTCGGGTTTAAGCTTCCCCATCCTTTTTCGCCTGCGCCTTTTTGGCCTCTGAGCGGTGTTTGAGCACTTCAAAGACGATGGGGAGCATGGAGACGACGATGATGAGAACGAAGACCAGCTTGAGATTGTTTTTGATGATCGGGATGCTGCCGAGGAAGTAACCGGCGATGCTGAAGCTGAGCACCCAGACGAGGCCGCCGCCGAGGCTGTACATCAGGAAGCGGCGGTAGTCCATGCGACCAAAGCCGGCGGTGAAGGGGGCAAAGGTGCGCACGATGGGCACGAAGCGCGCGAG
>NZ_JAQSEA010000228.1 GCF_029946185.1 Prosthecobacter sp. | reverse complement strand
TTTGCGGTAGTACCGTAGCCATCTCGTTCCGTCGAGATGGGCACAGCACCCGCGCAACCACCCATCACAAAGGGGTCACGCAGGGGCAAAGTGAAAGCCTGAAAAACTGATCGCGCACCACGCCTCTGCCGTCGTATAGACGCGGCCTTCGCCGAAGCCCTGTCTGGCATGCAGAGTGCTTTTCTCCGGCACCACTCAGCTTCACTTCCCAAACCGCATCAGCACCCCATGTACGTCGGCAAAGAATTCCGTTTGATCCTTCTCTGGCACTTCGCACGCCGGAATTTCATCGAGTCCCTGCTCATCAGCACTTTCGCGGTTGTCCTCTACCGTTTCGCTGGACTGCACTGGATTGCCATTCCCTTCCTGCCCATCGGCACCATCGGCACCGCCGTGGCGTTCTTCGTCGGCTTCAAGAACAACCAGGCATTCGACCGCCTGTGGGAGGCACGCCGCCTGTGGGGTGGCATCACCAATTCCTCCCGCAGCTTCGTCGCCCACCTGAAGGCCAGTCTTCCCGCCGAGTCCAAGGACGTGCGCGAGGCCGCCTACCGCCAGCTCGCCTTCATCAACATCCTCCGTCTCCAACTGCGCCGCACCATCCCCTGGACCACCAGCAAGCAAAACCTCCACAAGACCTTCGCTGGCGAGCGCCATGAGCTTGAGGAGTTTGAGAAAGGTCTCAAGCGCATCCTTGGGGAGCACGACAAGATGCATTACTTCGACCGCCTCAAGAGCCTCAACAATCCCGCATGCATGCTCCTCAAGGTCCATGCCGAGCACCTTGCCCGGCTGAAGCGCGAGGGCGCGCTCGATCCCTTCGAGCACATTGAACTCATGCGCCTCATCAATGAGTTCCACAATCTCCAAGGAGGGTGCGAACGCATCAAGTCCACCCCGCTCTTCCGCCAGTACAGCATCTTCAGCCATATCTTCGTACAGATCTTCATCCTGCTGCTCCCCTTTGGCCTGCTGAAGGACCTCAACGCCATTGTTGGCGGGCCCGGGGTCTGGCTCACCATTCCCTTTTCGGTGCTCATCTCCTGGATCTTCTACACCATGGAGCAGACCGGCGAGTTCAGCGAAAATCCATTCGACAACGCCATCCACGACACCCCCATTTCCACCATCTGCCGCAACATCGAAATCGATGTCCGCGAGATCCTTGGCGAGGACAAGCTGCCCCCAAAACTGCAACCCGAAAACAACGTCCTTCTCTGACGGCTGGAGCGTCCCACGCCGCCATGCTAAGCAACGAGTTCATTGAATTGAGGCAGCCTTGTTCCTGCAGAACAAGCAAGGCTTGCGCCACCAACGGCACAGTCGAACGGCCGCGCACCTGACACTCCGAGCTTGCCAAACGGCATTCTTCGGTTACACATCGCGCCATGTTCACCGCGCAAACCAGTTTTCTTGCAGCGCAGACGGCCTCGTAAAGAAGGCCGTCTGAATTCATCTGGACATGCGCGGCGCAACGAGCCGCCAGCATCTGCGATGTTGAGTTGATCTCATCACGCCCGCGCATTCCTCCTCTGCACCGTCGTCCGCGTCTCTTTCCGCGATGCACCACACACGGACGACGCACTGGTGTGGTCAATCGCGGCCTCTCTCAATTCATGAATCTCATGCAGTTCCCGCTGCGCTTGCAGTCGGGACGAATCGTCTTGCTGCGCCTGGAACAGCTTCCAGCCGCACAACGCGCACGCAACACCTGCCCAGCCGGATCGGCGGACAGCGGCTGGCGCATCCAAGTTGAACCCTGCGAAATTTCGCCTGCCTTGCACCACCTCACGGCCGCATGGCAGCGCCTGTCCTGCGCAACGCACACGGCACGGACACTTGCAGACCTCACCCTCATTCATCATGCACTGCCTGCGGACGGCGCATTCCTCGTCAGCCCTCTGCCAAGCCATTGGTACGGCCGTGATGTGCGCCCCTGGCTGGGAGATCCATCCACGCGTTTGCATCTGATGAACGTTCTTGCACCACATCGTCGCGAAGCATTCCAGCTGCTCGGCAAGGATCTGCCCCATGCGCATGACGAGCACACCTCCGCCTCAGCATCACACCTCTGGCGGCCCTGGCTTCGCCCACGTCGTCAGGATTGGAATGCAGAACTCGAAGCCGCCACGGCGATGATAAACCGAGGTTGTGAAGCCGACCGTGAGGCCCTGATAGCAACCCTCCTGCATGAAGGTGGCACCGCATGGTTGCTCTTGCTGGCCCGGCAGCCTACTCACGAGCACCTGCCACTGCTACGTGCCTTGGTGGAAACCAAACAGCACCTGCGGCCACCACCCGCAGGCATGCACAAGCTGCTCACCACGGTGCATCACCTCACAAAATCCACGTTGTACTCCCACACCGCTAAGACCTGCCTCCTGAGTCTGGCCAATGGCTGCACACCGCGCTTCATCGCGCATGCACTGCATTTCCACCAGCGGTGGAAACTGGAGTTTCAGACTCAGGCCCGCCCAGAGCATGAACCTCGTCAGCGTCAGCTGCATCTCGTCCTCCATGGCAAAGCAGCCAACTGGCTTCGCAACCCAAAGCAAATCTGGGAGCAGGCCACGGGATTGAAAGACTGGACCTCAGCCATCCAACGCCTCCTGGCGCGGTCGGTCGGCAAAGAAATGCTCGACAGCATTCTCGAAGCACTGCGCCACCTCGGACGCAAACGCGGCCTGGATGCCTGCAAATGGACGCACTGGCTCGCACGCTGGGATGAGATGCTTCGTGAGGTGCATGCCACACCTCGCGCAAAGCGCAAACTCTCCGCCGATCTGATCGAGGCGTGGCGAATCAACCCAGAGCATGCCTCCATGAGCGCCCATTCGGTTGATCATCTGCTGCGTTGGCTCCAGCGCGCACGTGAATTTGAAAAGCATCCCGGAGAGGACATTCCGGTGATGATCGAAGCCCTTTGGGAGAACCTCAGTACAGACGATGAAACAACGCTGCTTCAGATACCGGAGAAAACCTGGCGGCAGATGCAGCCCGCACTCGCAGGCTGGTCAGCACGTACCAATGCCATTTACGGCCTGTCATATTCCTGGCGGCTGCCAGCTGGCTGCCTTCTCGGCATGCTGATGGCTTCACCCCTTGAGTGGACGCGCACCATGCGCCGCATTGGCGAACTGGAATGGCGTGAGCGAAAGGAGCTTTGGGCAGCATTTTGCGAACATCCTCTCACCACCTGCGATGCGTCAAGCACGCCACTCCAGCATGTCATCGTCATGGTGGAGACCATTCACGCATCGCACCCACGCTTCCCGGGCGTACCCGACAAACTGCGCTCCGCCGGCACACTGCATGAACACGTGAAGACGCACTACATGGACGAACTGCTGCGCAACATCCACCGGCTGCGTCTTGCCGTGCTCGATGAGCTGGCTGAGTGGGCCCTGCGCCGCCGTTTCCCCAGCCTGGGTGGAGATAACATCGCCACTCACACGCTTCGTGTCGCCGCAGCCGCTGGCGAGGAAAATCGCCGCTCCTTCCGCCGCCTGCTGAACGCGTGCGATCAGGAGCAGGCCACACGCGAGTGGACGCTCTCACACCCGGCCAATCAACAGTGGCTGCGCAAACAACCACGCCAACGTGCTGAGCAATGGACGGGAGGCTTCTTCATTGAGCACGACATCCGCGACATCGGCCCCGTGCGCATTGGCCCCGAAGATGACCTGCAGGCCATTCTGCGCATGGGCACGGACTTTGGCACCTGCCTCAGCGCCGGCAGCTTCAACAGCTTCTCTACCGCTGCGAACGCGCTCGATGCCAACAAGCGGGTCCTCTACGCACGCGACGTCAAGGACCGCGTCTGGGCGCGGCAGCTCGTCGCCATCTCCGACAGCGGGCACCTCGTGTGCTTCCCCGTCTATGCACGCCGGTCTCATGCCGCTCTGCGTCATCTGTTCGCCGCTTACGATCACACCTTGGCCCAGGCCCTGCGCCTGCCGATGTGGCTCTCCCGTGAAGACACCGCACCCATCGCCAAAATCGTTTGCAAAGAATGGTATGACGACGGCATCTGGCGGCCTTAATTCCATGAGACGTCACTTGACCGCCCGCCGCTTTCGAGGACTACGTTCCCACTGCCGTGGACCTCAAACTCATCAACCGCGAAATCCTGCTCTCCTTCTGGAAGGTGCATGTGCTGCATCATGCCGCCGAGGGCGAGGTCATCGGCCAGTGGATGCTCAAAGAGCTGAACCACCACGGCTACGACGTCAGCCCCGGCACTCTGTATCCCCTGCTCAAGCGCATGGAAAAAAACGGCTGGCTCACCTCCAAAGCAGACGCCTCGCGCGGCCCCAAAGCCCCCCGCGCCTACAAGATCACCAAAGATGGACGCGCCGTCCTCAAGATCGTCCGCCAGCAGCTTCGAGAGCTGGGTGTGGAAGTCGGCAAGGCCTGAAACAGCCTAGCTGAATCGATCACGAGAAATTCTTTTCTTTTCAGGGAAAGAACTTGTCCTCAATCCGTTTACGTTGCCCGTAATCGCCAACCGTAGTTACTCGTCTTTTCTCCCGCATGTCTCTCGCCCGCTTTGCCCTCCGACACCCCTGGTCTGTTTTGGTTGCTGTGGTGGCCGTCTGCCTCGGGGCATGGCTCGGACTCCAGCGCATGACGCGCGACATCTTCCCGCCTCTGGGCATCCCGACGATCTACGTGGCGCAGCCCTTTGGCGGCATGGACCCGCTGCAGATGGAAGGCTACCTGACCTACCGCTACGAGTACCACTTCCTCTACATCTCCAACATCGAGCACGTGGAGTCGAAGTCCATCCAAGGCGCTTCCATCATGAAGCTGCAGTTTCATCCCGGCACAGACATGAGCCAGGCGATGTCCGAAACCGTGGCACAGGTAAACCGCGCACGCGCCTTCATGCCGCCGGGCACAGTCGCCCCCTTCATCATGCGCTTCGATGCCGGCAGCGTTGCAGTGGGGCATCTCGTCTTCTCCACCGATGATCCGAACATCTCTTTGAACCAGATGCAGGATCAGGCGCTCAACAAGGTGCGCCCGGCCTTCGCCACCCTGCCCGGCGTCTCCGCACCGCCACCCTTCGGCGGCAGCTCGCGCGCCATCGTGGTGAACGTGAACCCGGACCGCATGCGCAGCTACGGCCTGTCGCCGGATGACATTGTGAAAGCCATCGCCCGTGGCAATCCCCTCAGCCCCTCGGGCAACATGAACCTCGACGGCAAGTACCCCATCGTGCCGACCAATGCCATCGTCACTAATATCAAGGATCTCGAAGCCGTACCGCTGAAGCACACCGACCAAGGCGCCGTCTTCATCCGCGATGTCGCCGCCGTCTCCGACTCCGCCGACGTCACCACTTCCTACGCACTCGCCAACGGCATCCGCACCGTCTATCTGCCCGTCACCAAACGTGCGGAAGCCTCCACGCTCGAAGTCGTCAAAACCGTGCGTGCGGCCATCCCCGAATTTCAAAAACTGCTACCGTCCGGCATCAAGGTGAGCTTTGAATTCGATCAGACGCCCGTGGTCAATCGCAGCATCCGCGATCTGCTCAAGGAAGGCTGCCTCGGTGCCGTCCTCACAGGCCTCATGGTGCTGCTCTTCCTGCGCGATCTCCGCACCGCCTTCATCGTCATCATCAACATCCCCCTCTCGCTGCTGGCTTCCGCATTCGGCCTGTGGATCACCGGAGAAAACATCCACCTCATGACCCTCGGCGGCATGGCGCTCTCAGTCGGCATCTTGGTCGATGAAGCGACCGTGACCGTGGAAAACATCCACACGCATCTCGCACGCGGCAAACCTCTCGCCCGTGCCGCGCTCGATGGCACGCTGGAGACCACCATGCCGCGACTGCTGGCGATGCTCTGCATCCTTGCTGTGTTCATCCCCGCCTTCTTCATGGTCGGCGCTGCCAAGGCCCTCTTCGTCCCGCTCGCGCTGGCCGTTGGTTTTGCGATGTTCGCCTCATTCATTCTCTCCAGCACGCTCGTGCCGGTGCTCTCGGTGTGGCTGCTGCCGAAGAAGCAGAAGCTGCATGAGGAAAAGCCCGGCATCCTTGCCCGCAGTTATGGCGGACTCGTGCGGGCCGCCGTGACCATGCGCTTCATTCTCGTTCCCGCTTATCTCGGCGGCGCTGCGCTGATCATCCTCACCTTCGGCCCATTCCTCGGCTCCGAAATTTTTCCCGCCACAGATTCCGGCCAGTTCGCACTGCGCTTCCGCGCCCCCAGCGGCACGCAGGTTGCACGCACCGAGGCCATCGCCCAGCGCATCCTGAAGATCATCGGCGAGGAGTCAGCCATTGAATTCTCCATCGGCATGGTCGGTGTGCACAATTCCAGCTTCCCCGTCAATCTCGTCCATCTCTGGAACGGTGGCCCGGAGGAAGGCTGGCTGGCCGTGCAGCTTCGTCCGGGCTGGGACAGCGTGGAGACATTGCAGGAAAAGCTGCGTGAAATCATCGGCCGCGAACTTCCCGAAGTCCGTCTCTCCTTCGAGCCCAACGACATCGTCAGCCGCGTGATGAGCTTTGGCTCGTCCACACCGCTTGAGATTGTCGTCAGCGGCCCCAGCCTGCCAGACAGCAAGGCGCATGCAGAAAAGCTGCTCGCCAAGTTCGGCGAACTCAAGTTCCTGCGCGACGCCCAGATCGCCCAGACCCTCGATGCACCTTCCGTCAATGTGCAGATCGACCGCGAGCGCGCCGGACTGCTCGGCGTGGATGTCGAAGACGTCACCCGCAGCCTCGTGGCCGCGACCACATCCAGCAAGTTCACCACACCCGTCTATTGGGCCGACCCCAAGACGGGCATCAGCTTCAACATCGCCGTACAAATCCCCGAAGAGCGCACGCAGACGCTGGAAGACCTCGGCAACATCCCCATCACCAGCAAGGGCGGCGGCACCGTGCTGATGCGCAACCTCGCCAAGATGGAGAAGAGCACCACCATCGGCACTTACGAGCGCTACAACCTCGTCCGCGTCGTCAGCATCACCGCCAACATTCACGACATCGACTTCGGCAGCGCCATCGCGAAAATCCGCCAGGCCATTACCGAAGTAGGCCCCGCACCCGATGGCAAAACGAAGGTGGACGTGCGCGGTCAGGTCGTGCCATTTGAGCAGCTCTACTCCGGCTTCAGTAGCGGCATCGTCATCGCCATGGTCGTCATCTTCCTGCTGCTCTGCGCGAACTTCCAGTCGCTCCGCCTCGCCATCATCGTCATCTCCACCATGCCTGCCGTCATCGCGGGCGTGGTGCTTGCGCTGTTCTTCACCGGCACCACGATCAATATCCAATCCGCCATGGGCGCGATCATGGCCGTGGGCGTCGCTGTCGCCAATGCCATCCTGCTAGTCACCTTTGCCGATCGCGAACGTCTGAGCAGCGGCGGGGATCGTCGCACCGCCGCCATCACCGGCTCCGTCAGTCGCCTGCGTCCCATCTTGATGACCAGCTTTGCCATGCTCGCCGGCATGCTTCCGCTCGCCCTCGGTTCCGGTCAGACCGCCCCGCTTGGCACCGCCGTCGTTGGCGGTCTTGCGCTCGCCACCGTCGCCACCTTGTTCTTCCTCCCTGCTGTCTTCGCCCTGCTCGCCAGCACGAAAGCCACGTCGGCTTCACTCGATCCTGATGACGCCCAAAGCGCACTGTTTGAACCCTCACACTGATTTCCGCCATGACCAAGCACCTGCTCCTTTTCCTCGGCCTCAGCACCTTCGCCAGCGCGCTCGATCTCCCCGCCACCAAGCCGCAAACAGGCACCATCCATCGCTGGATCAGCCTGCCCGCGAGTTTCGCGCCATGGCAGCAGGTGGACTTGAAGGCACGTGTGGCCGGTTACATCCAGAAGATCACTGTGGACAAAGGAGACCTCGTCACGGCAGGCCAGAAGCTCATAGAGATCTCCGTGCCGGAACTCGAAGCCGACCTCATCGGCCACCGCGCTCAGATCGCCGCCGCCGGCATCGCCGTAAAACGCCTGCACGAAGCCCGCTCCAAATCACCCGACCTCATCCTTCCGCAGTCCGTCGATGATGCCGAAGCCAAACTCGCCATCTCCAAGGCCGGGATGGAGCGCGCCAATGCACTGCTTCAGTTTGCCCAGATCTCCGCCCCCTTTCCCGGCACCATCACCGACCGCCGCGTGGATCCCGGCGGCTTCGCAGCAGCGGGTGGCGGCACCCTGCTGCAGCTCACCGATGTCAGCACGCTGCGCCTGCAAGTGCCCGTCATTGAGATCGAGACATCCTTTCTCAAAGTCGGCCAGCAGATCGAGGCGAAAGTCGATGCCCTCGGCGGCACTGTCGTCAAAGGCACGCTCTCCCGCCTCACCGGCACCCTTGATCCCGCCACGCGCACCATGCTCATCGAGGCGGATTTCAAAAACGACGAAGGCAAACTCCGCCCCGGCATGTTTGCCACCGCACGCATCGCCGTGGAGCAGCACAACAACGCCACGATCATCCCCGTTACCGCCCTCGTGATGGAAAAGACTAATGCCTTCGTCTTCAAGCATGTGGACGGTAAAGCCGTCAAGACCGCCGTGAAGCCCGGCTTCAATGACGGCAAGAATGTCGAGATTCCCGAACTCAAAGCCGATGACGTGATCCTCCTGCCGGGCACCACGCCGCTCACCGACAAGCAGCCGGTCACCGTGAAATGACGAAACCCGAACTCCATCTCTCGTAAGCCATGCACTCCCCTCTTCGAGCTTCGTCATTCATTCGTCATTTGGCACTCCTGCTCTTGGCCGCCTCCAGCCTTCACGCCGCCGATCCCGCCTTCGTCGATCTACGCACTGTCATGCGTCTCGCCGGTGCCAACAATGACGAGATCCAGCTCGCACGCGCGAAGCATGATGAGGCGATAGCGGAGTCCAAGCAGGCCTGGCAGCGCTTCTGGCCAGCGCTGAGTCTTGGTGCAGGTTATCGCGGCCATGATGGCCGCTTGCAGGACATCGCAGGCAATGTCTTCAATGCGAACAAACAGCAGTACAATGTCGGCACCGGAGTCGTCATCGACTGGTCCCCCGGCGACATCTACTACTCCGCGCTCGCAGCAAAACAGCGCGCACTCGCAGCCGAACACCTCGCCGAAAAAGCCCGCATCGACATCGTGACCCAATCCGTTGAGCGGTATTACGACCTCCTCGCCGCCGAGGCCATGCTCACCATCATCGACGACGACCTGCAACTCACCCAGGACTATGGCAAACAGCTCGATGGCGCCGTCACCGCAGGCACCGCCTTCCGCGCCGACCTGCTGCGCGTCAAATCGCAGATCAGCCGCGCCAAGCTGGCCATTCGCCAGGGCGAAGAGCAGCGCGATCTCGCCGTCGCGCGCCTCGCTGAAATCCTCCGCCTCACGCCCGACGCCGCCCTGCGTCCCGCGAAGTCTGATCTGGTTCCCGTCAAAATGATGTCCGGCAAAGGTGTCGCCACCATGATCTCGCTCGCGCAGCAAAACCGTCCGGAGATGCATGCCGCGCAGGCCATTCACAGTTCCATGGACGCCGAAAAAGACCGCACACGCGTCGCGCCCATGATTCCGAGCGTACAGGCTGGCTACAGCATGGGCGGCCTCGGCGGCGGTCCCGGTGTCGGTGGGCAGCAGAGCGGCAACTTCGGCAGACAGCAGGATTTTTATCTCGGCTTCGGCTGGAAGATCGGCCCCGGCGGTCTGTTTGACCGTCAACGCCAAAAGGTGGCGGACGCCCGCGAAGAAGGCGCCTCGCTGCAAACCAGCCAGGTCAAAGCCGCCGTCGGGCGCGAAGTCGTCGAAGCCGCCACCCGCTCACAGTCCGCCAATGACCAGATCAAGATCAACGACGAAGCCGTCGATGCCGCCGAAGAGATGACCAAACTGGCCAAAGAACGCCAGGCCAGCCAGGTGGGCGTGGTGCTCGAGTACCTCCTCGCACGCGAAGAACTGACCCGCGCCCGCCAGAGCCGCGTCATGGCCGTGACCGATTTCAACAAAGCACAGCACGCACTGAAACGTGCCGTGGGAAAATAGGGCTTGAGAGATGCTCGGGTTCCAGTTGCACCCTTGCCTGTCTGCCTCAAACTCGTCCGCATGAGACCTCCTTCCATTCCCCATGCCGCCCTTTTTATTTACAGCGAGAGCTTCGCCCTAACTGAGGATGGCCGTCGCTTCCATGTATTTGCCAGACTCGAGGGCAGCAATCAGTGGATCTTCTTTTACACCCGGGATAAGCCAGAACAGCCTGTCACTATCTGGTATGAGCATGATCTGACCATCCCCCTTGCCACACAGATTGAAGACACCTTCGGAGCGCTTAAAATCCCCCTCAATCCTGGTGTACGCACCTGCGACGACCAGGAGCACTATCGCGGCCTTGAATCACAGGTGCAGGGTGCCTCATTTTTTCTGGGTTGGGACACTGCGGACAGTGAATTGGCAGACGCCTTGGAACCACTGATCAGTCTCCTCCGCCCGCTCGTGGATGAAATGAAAACCGTCCTCGACGCCAACGAACCACCGCCATCCTTCGTTGGGGACCTGTGATTCCAGCCCTCATTCGATAGCGCTTCGCAAAACTCATTTCCAGATCGAGCCGAGATTGCCCCCGTATAGACTGCGATTGCGCAGCGAGGAACGAGCGCAGCTACCGCTTTCGACGGGCAGAGTGGCTCGCGAATCACGGGACACCCGAAAGCCACGTCATGGCCGTAACAGAAATCAACTAAGCGTAGAAACAGCCCGCCTCAATCCCGCAGCACTTCGTCCGGCAGTTCATTCGCATCGTTTTCCAATCGTGGGAAATGCGCCAAAAGCGCCCGACCAATCGCTTCAATAACACGCACCAGCGCGCCGGTGTAATCGCCCGCCTTGAACCCTTCGGACAACTGCTGCGCGAGCTGGTTCCAGAATGCCTCGTTGCAAAGATGATGCATCCCCTCATCAGCCACAATCGCAAACTTGCGCGCCTTGGGGGCCACGAAGATGAGCACAGCGTTTCTTTGCGCGGTGCCTTGCATGTTCAAACCGGCGAAGGTTTTCCATGCTTCCGCCATAGGGTCCTCAACGATCTTGTCCGTGACAAAAACGCGCAGTTCTCCACTGGTTCGCGCTTCAGCAGATTGGATCGCCCGGATCACCTGCTCATCCACAATCGTGGCGATGAATTGGTCTGCGTTCATGGTTACCATCCTCCGCTGGCACCGCCTCCACCGGTGCTGCCACCACCCCCGGAAAACGAAGAGCCGCCTCGGCTTCCGCCACCACCGCTCCCTCCGCCCCAGCCACCGCTGCTGCTCCAACTTCTGCTCCAGCTTCTGTTATACCAGGGCTGGCCAGCGCGCGCGCGACGCCGCCCCTTCGCGTCATAGAGGTGGTCACCCCGGAGTTTATAATAAAATTGCAGCCCAACGGTGAACAGGATGAAAATAAAGAAAAGAATCATCAACAACAACTGCGGATCGCCCTGCAATTCCGCCAGTGTTTTGCCAGTGCCTTGGTACTCGCCCACCGTCGCCTCGATCATTGCGGACACGGCGAAGCTGGCACCGCCGGTGTAGTCCCCTCCGCGAAAAAACGGCTTCATGCCCTCAATGATGCGAAAGCACTCCGCATCGGTCAGGCTGGCCTCCAGACCGTAGCCGGTCTGAATGCGCATCTTATGCTGTTCAGTAAAGACAAACAGCACCGCGCCATTGTCACGATCCGCACGGCCAACACCCCATTTTTCAAAAGCACGCGTGCAGTAGTCCTCGATACTCGAGTCTGTGAGCATGCGCGAATAGAAGACCACCAGCAGTTGATTTGAGCTTTCACGCTCATACTTCGCCAGTTGCTCATTCAAGCTGTCTCCCACGTCACGGTCCACGACACTCGTGTAATCATTGAAAAATCGCGCGGGCTTTTCCGGCAGCTGTTCAGCGGCAATCACCGCCGTGACGGCAAGGGCCAGCATGGCAAACACCAGCCGCCACGGGCCGAGCCAGAATGAAGCACGTACGTTCACGGCTGTTTGCCGGCAGCGCTGCCACCAAAGTTAAAATCCACTTTGGGCGGCTCTTCAGCGCCCGGTTTTGCCTGAAAGTAAGGGCGTTCCTTGAAGCCGAGCGCAGAGGCGTAAAACACCGCAGGGATGCTCTTAATTTTCGTGTTGAAACTCTGCACCACTTCATTGAAGCGCCCGCGTTCGACCGAGATGCGGTTCTCAGTGCCTTCCAGCTGGGATTGCAGAGCCATGAACCCCTCATTCGCCTTGAGGTCGGGATAACGCTCCACCACTACGAGCAACCGACTCAGCGCGCCTCCCAGAGCACCTTGCGCCTTTTCAAACGCTTCAAACTGCGCCGGATCGGACGGGGCGGTGCTGGGCTGAACCTTGCCGACGGATGCGCGAGCCTCGGTGATCTCCGTGAGAGTACTCTTCTCAAAATTCGCCGCGCCTTCCACCGTCTTCACCAAGTTCGGGATCAGATCGGCTCGGCGCTGATACACGTTTTGAACCTGCGCCCACTGCCCCTCGACGGCTTGATTGCTCGAAACAATGCCGTTGTAACCGGCCATAACGGTCAGGCCGATGACGGCAACGATACCAAGGACAACCAAGAGTGATTTCATGGGACCGATGATAGGTATCCACCCCCATAACGCGATGAATAATTTGCCGCATTTTTGTAAGCTCATGAACAGCCATGCACTTGGCTAAATCCGTTGATGACGATTCTACTCCTTATGCCACACTCGCACGAACTCATCCAAGCCATGAATCTGACTCCCGATCACATCCTGCAAACCGGCCTCGCCTTTTGGAGCTCCAAGACACTGCTCAGCGCGGTGGAGATGGAAATCTTCACCGAACTCGCAAAGCATCCCGGAGATCTCGCGACAGTGCAGGGCCGTCTAGGATTGCATCCCAGAGGTGCACGTGACTTTCTGGACGCGCTGGTCGCGCTGGGTTTTGTTCTGCGCGACGACGACGGCATCTACCGCAACACGCCTGAAACCGAACTGTTTCTAGACAAGTCCAAGCCCTCCTACATCGGCGGCATCCTGGAGATGGCAAACCACCGCCTGTATCCATACTGGGGCAGCCTGACAACGGCGCTGCGCACAGGTGAATCGCAAAACGAATCCAAAGGCGGGCTTGATCCCTTCGCCGCGCTCTACGCGGACCCGGCCAAGCTCCGCGAGTTCCTGCGTGCAATGTCGGGCGTGAGCCGGGGTGCCAACATGGCGATCGCCCAGAAATTCCCTTGGGGGGAATATCGCAGCTGTGCAGACATCGGCACTGCGCAGGGAGATCTCGTGACCCAGATCACCCTCGCTCAGCCGCATCTGCAAGGCATCGGCTTTGACCTGCCTGAAGTAGGCCCCATCTTCGAAGAATACGTAGCCTCGAACGGTCTGGATGCTCGTGTGACCTTCACAGGTGGCAGCTTTTTCACCGATGATCTGCCCAAGGCAGACGTGCTCCTCTTTGGCCACATCCTCCATGACTGGGATCTGGCCACCAAGCGCATGCTCCTACAAAAAGCCTACGCCGCGCTGCCTGCGGGTGGTGCCGTAGTCGTATATGACTCCATCATCGACGACGCACGCAAAGAAAATGCCTTCGGCCTGCTCATGAGCCTGAACATGCTCATCGAGACCCCCGGCGGTTTTGATTACACCGGCGCAGACTGCATCGGCTGGATGCAAGAAGCCGGCTTCACCCAATGCCGCGTGGAGCACCTGGTAGGCCCCGATTCCATGGTCATTGGCATCAAGTAACCAACCGCTGCATCAGCGATCAATCATGCCTGCTTTTCAAGAACGGACCCAGCGGCCCACCGCTAGTAGACCGGGCCTTTGACCGCCCAGCGCTTGAGCACAAAGCCGGGACCACTCGCACGCCATTTGGCGACATGCGGCGTCGTGTAGTGCAGATCAAAAGCAGCCTGATCGACGTAGCTCTCGCTGAGGGCGAAGAGATTGGACTGCTCATTATCGCGGCTGACTTCAAAGCGCAGGCACCCCGGTTCCAAACGCGAAGCGGCGGCGTTTTCGAGGATGACGGCGAGGAATTCATCGATCTTCAGCGGATCGATCTCGAGGATGACAATAACATTGACCATAAGCCCAAGAGAGAGGCGATTTTTGCTGAACATGCAACCTGCGTTCTACGTATCATGCCCTTAACATTCCACCAGCCATGAAACTTCGACTCGTCCTCCCCACGCTGTTCGCCCTCAGTCTTCACGCACAAGACACCAAACCCGCAGCTGTGCCCGCACCGCCCGCCACAACTCCCCCGGTTCCGGCTGCCGCAACCAAGGCTGAAACGAAGCCCACCCCCGCAGCACCCGCCAAGGTGGAGCCGAAACCTGCGCCTGCCACTCCTCCGGCCAAAACGGATGCCAAACCCGCCCCTGCTCCCGCGAAGCCCTCAACGCCAACACCCGCCAAACCGACCCCTCCTCCAGCCAAGCCCGCCCCTGCCCCAGCGAAGCCCACCACGCCGCCGCCGCCAGCGAAGCCCGTCACGCCTCCTGCAAAACCCACCACGCCAGCCGTCCCTACCCCCGCTGCGGCCAAGCCAGCACCTCCGAAGCCCGTCGCCATTTTCCCTGACAAGGCACTCGAGGCCGCCGTGAGAAAGCAGGTATTTGCGAAGCGTGACAATCAGGAAGTGATCACCGCAGAAGATGTGGCAACCGTCTCGATCATCGAAGGCAAGAAGGCGGGCATCAAAGACCTGACCGGTCTCGAAAAATGCAAATCCCTGGCCTCCCTGACACTGCCTGAGAATCAGATCACCAACCTCGCACCCATCAAAGGCTTGGAGCGCCTGCAGTTTCTCGACGTCTCCAACAACCAGATCAGCGACATCACGCCGCTGGCCGCCTGCAAGGCGCTGCAATACATCGAACTAACCGGCAACAAGGTGACGGACGTCTCCGCCCTCGGTGACATCCAGTCACTCACTTCCCTCTACCTGGCGAACAACCAGATCAAAGACGCCGCACCGCTCTTCAAACTGCCGAAGGTCTGGACGCTCTATCTCGAAGGCAATCAGGTGACCGGCATCGCCGGTATTGGTGGCATGAAGTGGCTTTCCATGCTTTCGCTCAAGGGCAATGGCGTGAAGGACATCTCGCCCTTGGAGCCGCTGACGGAGCTGCAGTTTCTCTTCCTCGAAAACAACCAGATCACCGATCTCTCGCCCCTGCACCGCATGTGGAAAAAGGACAACGACGGCCCGCGCGAATGGGCCCCCTACTGCCAGATTTTCATCGAAGGAAACGCCATCGACGACGCTTCCAAGAAATTCGTGGAGGAGATGAAGAAGGCCGGGGCGCGCATCACCCCCTGATGTGTCCCCTCCACCACCACGCAAATTGCTTGCCGTCGTGGGCCCGTGCGGCTTAGCATGCCGCATGAGAGCGTCCCTCTATATTCTTGCCTGCGGCCTGCTGCTCACCAGCGCGGTAGCCGCTGACCCGCCACGGCAATGGACTTCCAGCGACGGCAAATCGAAGTTCATGGGCAATCTGGTCGAGTTCACCGACAAAGAGGTCAAAATCCGCCGCAGCACCGATTTCAACCAGTACCGCGTGGCGCTGGACAAGCTCTCCAAGGAAGATCAGACCTACATCCGCAGCCTGCTGCGCGAGAAGCGCCGTGACTCAGGCCTGAAGGAAGGCGCTTACGCAGATAAGATCACCGGGCAGTTTGTCAAAGGCGTGTCAAAGCAGGGCCTGAACTACCAGTTCTGGGGCAGCCCCGCACAGGATGGCACCAAGCGTTACCCCCTCGTCATCTGGCTGCATGGCTCAGGCCAGAGCGGAACCGACAACGAATCCCAGCTCGGCGGCGCACCGAAAATCTGGACCAGCGAAGAGAACCTGTCCAAACAGCCCTGCTTTCTGCTGGCCCCACAATGCCCATCCGCCGACATCGGCTGGAAGAACAAGGTTGCGGACAATCTCCTCGCCCTCATCGCCGATCTCACGGAACAACTCCCCATCGACGCAGACCGCCTCTACCTCACCGGCTCCTCCATGGGTGGCTTCGGCACCTTCAGCATCGCCGCCAAGTATCCCCAGGTGTTTGCCGCCTGCGTCCCGCTCTGCGGCGGGGGCGATGTCAAAAACGCGGAGATTTTGAAGCCCATCCCCTTCTGGGTCTTTCACGGCGACCAAGATGACATGGTCCCCGTCGAACGCTCACGCGCCATTTCGGAAGCCGTCAAACAAGCCGGTGGCGAAAGAATGAACTACACGGAACTGGCTGGCGCAGGCCATGGCATCACGGGAATCGTATATCCACGAACCGACTTGCACGAATGGCTGTTCCGGCAGAAAAAGCCCGCCCCGTCCACGAACTGAAAATTGCGAAATCCGACACATGCTCCACCACCACCATTCCGCCACCTGCCAGCATCATGACGCGGATTCAGCACGCGAACTGGCGGCGACAATGATGGAACGCGCCCGTGAAGCCGGACTGCGGCGAACCAAAGCCCTAGAGAACGTCCTGTCCATCCTCGTCCACTCTCATCAGCCCCTCTCCCTCGCAGACATCTCAGAGTCACCCGATCTCACCAGCAGTGCCGACAAAGCGACCGTTTACCGCGTGCTGGTGAAACTGGAGGAACTGGGCCTCATCCGCCGACTGGGTCTGCATGACCGCAGTGCGTATTACACCATTCTGCAGCCAGGCCACCATGACGATTACCTCATCTGCACGCAGTGCGGCCGCATTCAACGGCTCGACATCGCATGCCCCGTGGAGGCCTTGGAGAAGCAGATCGAGAAACAATCCGGTTTCCAAAAGCTCTACCATGAGCTGGAGTTCTACGGTCTGTGCCCGCAGTGCACGACAAAAGATTAAGTCATGCTGGCAGTGAATGCGTTGCGTCCCCTCTGAAGGACCGAAGTGATCGAAAGGACAACGTATGTCATGACAGCAAGACGTTTTGCTGGTGTTCATGGGTGCCCCCGACCACGCACCCACCGAGCAGCTCCATCAGAGCAAAAAAATCCCGCACTGGCGATCAACCAGTGCGGGAATGAATGAATCACAGGCTTTTAGGGCGAGGTGGCAACCGGGGTGATCGTGTTGGTGTTTGCACCTGTGCTGTTAGTGTTGCCTGCATTGGCACTCAACGAGCCGTTGCCACCAGGAGAAGGTGAACTGCCGCCAGCGAGGTTGCCATCGCCGTTCGTGCCCGTTGTGCTTGTCTGACTGTTGTTCCCGCCTGCTCCGGTATTGGTATTCTCGGTGGTGGTGGTGTTCCCTTCGGGATCGGTCGTGGTCTGCGTCACCGCTGTCGTGGTCTCACCAGTTTGCGGATCTTTAGTCTCAGTGATGGTTGTCGTGGTTGTATTCCCAGAATCGTCGGTGGTCGTGGATGAACTGGTGGTCACCACTGTGCCATCGGATTGAGTTGTTACCGTCACGGTTGAGGTGCCCGTAGTGGTGGTGGTGCTGATGGGAACAGAATTTGGATCCGTAGGATCAACTCCTTGTGCATAGGTCGAAGTCGTGACCACGGTTGTGTCACTGCTCCGTGCATCTCCTTGAGCTACCATCTGGCCAGCATTATCAGGTTTGACGTCACTCGTAGCAGCACCTGCACCATGAGCATCACCCACGGTCACCGTAATCACAGATTTGGTGCCATCGGCATTGGTGACAATCACAGTGTTCGTTGTGACGATATTCATGACGTTACCGCCGGCAGAGCCCGTGCATTGGAAATCTGGCGGGTTGAACTCAGGCTCCCAGCGCAGCGCCAGATAGCGAGTTTTGACCGACTTGGCAGGCTTGGCTTTCAGAGATCCTGTGCCCCGTGTGTCCTCAGCCACCGCCACCGGTGACAGGTTGCCAAAATCACTCGGGTCAAAGGTCATGCGACCGCGCCAGTCTTCTTTTTCAGGGAGGTTGTCGAAGGCGAACACTTCGAAGCGCACTGGACGTGGTGAGTGAACCGAAGCAAACTCATTCAGAATGCGCAGCTGGCCGAAGTCATAGATGATGGTGCGATACTTCTCATCAGACTCGGGGAAGGCGAACTTGTTGTAGGTGATGGCGGTGTCGAGACCATTGGCAGGTTTTGGCGCTGCATACACGACGCGCGCACCACCGAGGCCATTGATAAGATCCGCAGGCTTGCCGCTTTTGCCATCAGCAGACTGCTTGACGGCATACCCCTTGTCAGTCGCAGCACCGAAAAACTGAAGTGTTCGAATGATGCCGCCTTTGGAGAGTGCCAGCTCGAGTTTGACAAACTTGGCCTGCATCCCGGCGAATTTAAATTCCACCGTGCGATCCGCCGCCGAGAAGACTTTCTCTTCAAGAACTGCCCAACCGCTTTTGTCTGCACTTGCCGAAAGTGTGGCCCGGCCCTCGATACCGTCATTCACAAAAGATGAGGAGGAAATCAGCACAGGCTTGCCCAAATTGATGAGTACAAAACTTTTCCCGGCAGACACCGTGGATGAAGCAGTGATGTCACTGGAGAAAATGGAATCCACATGACCGAAGCCTGACGAGCTGTCGAGCGATGCATTGCTGGCAGGACCGGTGATGGTGTTAACCGGCTTTTCCTTGATGATAGGAATTCGCGACCATTTGGCCTGAATGGAACCGGCAGTCAGCAGACTGCCGAGTAAGACGATGGTAGGGGCGAGCTTCATGATCATTGATGGAAAATTGAGCGTTGATTACGGAGTTTGAAAGCCGCAAAAGATCAGCGTTCGTTTTTTATTTATTGAGTCAGCACATAGTTACACCACAAAGGCCATGCGGTGTAAACATTTTTTCTGTGTCATGAGCGACGAAATAGGGCTTGATTAATCGTATATTCCATATTATTCATAACTATGAAATGTCCACGCTGCCAAGCAAACGTCCGCTCAGAGCAGACCACCTGCTCCGCCTGTGGATTTTCAGCGACATTGCTCCATAGCTACCTTGGAAATCAATGGGTTAGGCTGGAACGGATCACGGATGCGGCTCATTGTCTGCGACTGGAAGACACCCGTCGTCTCGAGATCATTTTAGACGATTTTGAACGCAGCTTTCCACAAGCTTTTTTTGCCATATACTTAGGCGCTTTACCCAATAATCTGAATGTCGCAGAATTGGGCTTTTGGCTGCTCAATCAAGGAGCATTCAACACCCACTCGGTCAATCGACGCAATGATTTTGGCATAGTACTGGTCGTAGATCCTTCGGCACAAACCGCCGCCATCACTTTGGGCTATGCGATCGAACATTGTTTCACTCCAAAAACGATCACCCAAATGATGCAAACCATCGGCAGCCACCTGCGCAAAGGCGCTTTTGGCATGGCTATTGGCGGCTCTTGCATTCGCGCTAGCGAGGTATTGCGAAAACACGCCCGTTACATGCCTTGGCAGCCGGAGGCTTCAGTGATGGCAGAATCCTCCGCTGATATCGGCCTGCAACCATTGCGGGGTTGGCAACGGCCAGCAACACGGCCTCTGGCAGAGCTTCCCGCCCCAAGGATATGAGCAAGCCATTCTCCAACCCAATGGCCCCAGGAACGCATCGCGCCAAAATCCTCCCCCTAGCGCTGCTTTTTCCACTGCTTTGCTATGCTGCAGGTGCCTCCGCCGATGGGGTTCAAGCGGGTGAAAATGCCGAGGAACACTCATTGCCGCTGCCGCGCTGGAGTGAACATGAACTCGAGAGATTCCGCAACAGTGCCGGAGTGCTGCCAACCAACAGTGGTGAGTCAGTCTCTGACTTTAATGAACTCATCCATACCCCCTTGTCCAGCGGGCCGCGGCTGGAACATGTTTTCAACAACCAGGACAGCGAGCTCTCTCCGCGCCTGCAGGTCGAGGATATGCGGCTCTTTTTGCCAGAAGCAATTCTAGGACTGCCAACGCTAGGCCAGCCAAGCCCGGTCCAACTGCCGACGCCGCTCGCTTCGCTCAAGGATGTCCCCCTCGAATTTCTCGCTGCTTGTGCGCAGACTCTACCCAAAGAGTATCTCATCGATCCCGACCAGCTTGTGCCCGAGATCCAGAACCACGACATGCAGCGCCTTCTGGAATTCCATGCCCAGGACGCACGTATCAAGTTGTACGTTTTGATGATCGGACATGACCAAAAGCTTCCTGAAGGTGCTGAACTTGAAAAAATCGCCTCTGGCAGCCTGCTAAAATCAGATGCCTGCCTTGTGGTCTATCCTCTCGGCGAACCTTGGCGGATCCGTTTGTTTGTCAGCCGATCCATCCACAACCAGATCTCCACTGAATTCCTCAGTGAAACGATCCAGGCATGCCTGAAAGAATCGCTCCAAACCAGCGATGTTCACGATCAACTGCGGCGCTATACCATCCACCTTTCGACACGGCTGTTCTGGCTGCAAAAAGCGATGGCAACTGATGGTGCCGAAAAAACGGAAAAAGGCCAGTCTTTGGCTGAATTCAGCACGCGGTTGAAAGCACCCGAGCCCCCAAGCACCGAAAGTCTGAGCCCCCTCATGATTTGGACTTCCGGAAGTCTGCTGCTGCTCGGGCTCGTGGGCATCACCTGCCGTCAAATTCTCCACCGCCTGCGACTGAGAAGGCATCGCCATATTTGGATGCTGGCTGAGCCTGAAACAGTTCCTCGTCTAGGCGGTGCTTTTACGGGCGGGGGCGGGGGCATCATTCGATATGGCTGATTTTCAATCACTCGCAGTCATTAAGAATTCCGTCAGTTCCCCAACTTCAATTTGTCAAAAACCATTACTTGAATGATAATTAACGAAATTGACCATAATAATGTGATGTGATGAACCCGGACATGATCCAGTTCCAATGCGGCTTCTGCCACACGACTCTGACGGTACCTGCGCAGATGGCTGGCGTCACGGGTCCGTGCCCTAGTTGCGGGCAGACGGTCACTTCACCCATGCCTGCCCCAGCAGAGTCGCCAGTACCGCAATGGTCTGCACCTGTGGCTGCGCAGGCTCCTGCACCGTCCTGGCCTCCAGCAATGCAATCCCCCATGATGGGAGAGATGCAAGGGACTGGCCTGCCCTCCGCTCATTTCAATGCGGGAGTGAATCTTAACACAGGCCTGCCACCCAAGCGTGCTCCCGGCCA
>NZ_JAQSEA010000227.1 GCF_029946185.1 Prosthecobacter sp. | reverse complement strand
TCGCGCCGCCCTTGACCCCGACTTCCGTCTCCAAATCCTC
Organism: Prosthecobacter sp.; assembly: GCF_029946185.1. Taxonomy (GTDB): domain Bacteria; phylum Verrucomicrobiota; class Verrucomicrobiia; order Verrucomicrobiales; family Verrucomicrobiaceae; genus Prosthecobacter. The sequence goes on along the minus strand of NZ_JAQSEA010000227.1, from coordinate 21,620 downwards.
TCGCTCCTTCATGCGGAAGCCCTGCTACGATTAAGCGGTTCATGATTTCGGTATTGGCGTACCAGACTGTGTGCCCATCATCTACTTCAACTCCTCCTGCACCCGCTGCTTCAGTTCCGGCGGCCCCAGCACACTCGCCTTGCCCCCCCCCCAGCTCATCACTCAGCGGGTGATTTCCTCCAGACCGGACAACTCGGCCGGGTATTCGATCACCCTGCCGTCAGACTTCAGGTTCCGAATGGTCTGCGTGGGGTGCCACTGACGTTCCGCCACCACTCGGGCGGCATAGCCTTCAAAGCGGATGCTGATCTCATGCTGGCGTTTGCCATCTTCCGCCTAGCGCCACACTCCCAAGCCGCCACCAAGGTATTCCCGCGCATTGAACCGGGCGTCTCTCACGAATTTTGATTTTAGCAGTTTCAGCTCGGTGCTTCGTTGCAGGGCAAAGGTGCGCATGGCCTTCCGTTCGGGATCATACGCCAGCAAATACCAGCCATGTTCGATCTGCCCCACATGGCAGGGCTGCACCGTTCGTCGTTCCGGTTTTGAAGCCGTCAGCTTGTGGTAGTCAAAGCTCACTTCATGTGTTGCTTGCACAGCGTCCAAGAGATCACCAAACAGTGTCAAAACGGCAGGCAGGATGCCAGATGCTTTGACCGAAAAAGCTTCGTCCCGTTCATGCCAATGGATGGACACCTCCCCAGGACATGCCTCGGCGATCTTACTGAAACTCTCCGCCAGCATTCGTTCCAACCGTGTTCCACGCAGGGGTTCCTAGGCATGCCGTGCCAGGAACAGGGCTGTCAGATCATTGCGCGAAACGTACGGCATCGGAAATGCCTGCATCGCCTCAAATGTAGTAGCCGTGTTTGATGGTGTGGTGTGCCAGAGGCAACCCCGGTAGGTTTGAGCTGTGGAGGATCGTAGGTAGTTCTGAGATCAAAACGTCTGCATACTGCATTGCTTCAGCTTGTTGGCAGCTGGGGCTGGAAGCGGAGGTGCAGTGGGATGCAGGTTGATGAATTAGGGCAATCGTGAGCGGGGCTGGCAAGGCTCAAATGTATCGTGAAGCTCGGCTGGCGGTCCCCGTGTTTTGGCTGACGTCGCGATGGCCTGCTGCTGCGATGCCGAGGCCATTGTGAGAGGGGGGGGGCTTTTAGGAGTGCGAAATTGAACCGAATTGCCCCATTCGCATGGAATGAGAGGGTAACAAAAAATGAAAAAACCGAATCCCTAAGGGCGCGAAAGCTTGAAACAAAAGTTTATAATAGCGCATTGCAATTCTAATCCTTTAAAGATAGAGCATAAGAGTGATTCATAATTATAGGCGCATAAAGTGGCTTCCTGAAGTCGTTTTCCTTTCTGTTTTTTCGTGCTTTTTCAACATTGGAATGGTTGAAGCAAACGATGAAAGACTGACGCTGCGTGCAGTGATTTTAAGGGCGCTGGAGAGCAACAACGACATCCAGATTGAGGGGTTGGGAAAGCTGATTGAGGAGGAGAAGGTCAAGGTGGCAAGCCAGCCGCTGGATCCGCGGTTTGAGGGCAGCTATAACTACGAGTCGATTCGCACGCCGCAGAATGCCCAGAGCTATGTGGCCACCGGCGGCGGCACGGGCTTTGGCGCCGCGCCGACGCCGACACAGCCGAATATTTTCATGCAACGCAACCACATTGGCAAGATGACGCTGGTGGACAGGACGAGTGCGGGCACTACCTATGAACTGGGCACGACGATGCGTGTGCTCAGCAACAGCCTCAACCGCCGCCTTCCGCCTTCCATCTGGAGTCCGGAGTATGAGACCTTCACCGGGCTGACGGTGACGCAGCCATTGATGCGAGGCTATGGCCAGAATGCCAATCTGGCCGAAATCCGCATTGCCAAGGCCAATGCGAAGATCGCCGACTATGAATGGCAGGCGCGAACCTCTTCGGTAGTGGCGGAGGTGATGAAGCGTTATTATGATGTGATCTTCACGCGTGAGAACATTCTGGTGCAGCGTGAGAGCATCGCGCTGGCGGAGAAACTGCTGGGAGACACCCAGAAGCGCAGCAAGGAAGGAGTGGCCGCCAACAACGACGTGGTGGTGGCTGAAGCGGGCGTTTACCAGCGGAAAGAGGAGGTGCTGGCAGCCGAGATGCAGTACATTGAGCGGCAGAACGCGCTGCAACTGCTCTTCAAGCATTCGGATGATGTTTACATGCATGGGACGCGGATCGTGCCGGTGGACAAGCTCACTGCGGAAATGCCGTTGACCGACCGTACGGCTCTGATGGGGGTGGCTCTCAGGAACCGGTATGAGGTCAAGCAGGCGGAGGAGTTTATCAATGCACGTGATGCGCAGAGCCAGCTGGCACACAGCCAGTCGCGGCCGCGCTTAGATCTGATTGCGAGCGGTGGTTTGCACGGCCTGCAGGGCAACATGGTTGACAGTTATTCGCGCGCTTTTCAAGCCCAAGGACCGGAGTGGACGGCAGGTTTTCAATACTCCTTGCCGCTTAATCGCGACCACATGAAGGCGACCGAGCGTCTGGCCAATCATCAGCAGGAGCAGGCGATGGTGCAGGCGGAGAAGACCCGGCTGCGCGTGCTGCTGGAAGTGGACACCGTTCTCAATCGCGTTCGCATCGATCAGCAGCGCCTGGTGGCCACGCGCAAGAGCCGCGAAGCGGCGAGACAATCCGCCGATGCAGAGTCGAAGCGTTTGCTGCAGGGTGTTTCCACCAGCTTTCAGGTGCTGCAATTGCAGCGGGACTACTCGCAGGCACGAAGCCGTGAGCTGGCCACGCTGGCGGACTTCAACAAGAGCCTGGCGGATTTGGATCTGACGACGGCTACCTTGCTCAAGAATCAGAAGATCAGCCTGATCACACCGCCGCCGCCTGCACCTGCAGTGGCTGAAGTTGATAAGCCTGTCGCTCCTAAAGAGGAGTCTCCCAGATTTGAAACTCCCGTTGAAGCTGAACCCGTAAAACAAAAGCAAACGCTGGGTTCACGCATTGGCAGGTTTTTCCGCCGTGGTGACAAAAGTGGTTCATAGCGCCAGTCCTTTCACGTGGGCTGAGTTTCGATTTGATGAGGGTTACTAATTCTATGCGCTTTGCCGTCACAACTTTTCTGTTTGCCTTCATCCTGACTGCTCATGGTCAGGATGCGGCCTCTGACAGCTGGCATGAAGGGGTGGCCAAGCCGTTTCGCACCGTGATTCTGAGCGCTTCGCTGCGCGAGATGATCACGAGCATTACCGTGGAGGAGGGCGATCGTGTCACCGAGGGCCAGGTGCTCGTCAGCCTGGAAGCAGAAAAAGAAAAAGTCGCGGTGGAGCGACTGCAACTGATGCTTGAGAAAGCGCAGTTTGATGCCGCTGCAGCGAAGCGCCTGTATGAGCAGAATGTCTCCAGCAAAGATGAAATGATGGTCAAGGAGGTGGAGATGAAACGCATCAACTCCGAGCTGAAAATCGCGCAGGCGGAAGTGGCCGAGCGTGAGATCCGCTCTCCGCTCACCGGCGTGGTGGTACGTCGGTTTCATGAACCGGGTGAAGCGGTCAATGAAGCTGAGCCGATGCTGCAGGTGATGGATGCAGACCGCCTGCTGCTGCTGTTTCATCTGGAAGCCACGCAGCTTCCTTCCATTCATCTGGGTCAGGAACTGGCGGTGCGCTTTCCTGAAATGCCTGCGGGGAAGGTGGGCAAAGCGAAGGTGAATTTCATCGACCCCGAAGTCGATTCACGCAGCGGTTTGTTCCGCGTGCGTCTGCTTCTGGAAAACCAAGAGGGGCTGTTCCGGCCCGGCTTGCGTGTGGAAGCTGTGTTTCCCAAAGCCCCCCCTGCAAACAAGCCTTCAGGCAATTGATCGAAGCGGTTCCTTTCTGCCTGCATGAATCCTGATCCCACGCCTCCCGGCTTCTTTTCCGACTACGAGTTCCTCGCGGGTTTCAACGGCGAGCCCGGTGTGTTTTGGAAGCGGCTGTGCGAATTCGCCCGGGGTCGCCTCGAAGCGGAATCGGTCTGCCTCCTCCTCGGTGGTTCGGTGCCGGGCATGGAGATTCGCGTGCTGGCCCAGGCTCCGCAGGGGGCGGCCAAAGGGCTGGCGAAGGCCGGAATCAGTGCGGAACTGCCGCAGGTGAAGTCACCGAACTTTGAGCCCTTGCCCGGTCTGCTGGGGCGGCGGTTTCAAGCGCTGGTGCTGCCGGCACGTGAGGGATTGCCAACGCTCTGGATGGTGGCCGAAGGTCTCTTCGGCGGCGACTTGGATGATTTGACGGATTCGGTTTCAAAGGAGATTCGTGCGCTGACGGACATGTATCAGGCGCGGCGGCATGCGCTGCGCAGCGAGGAAAAACTGCTGACCTTGACAGAGGTTCTCGGCCTCGGACTGGTGCTGGGCGAGGCGACTCATTTTAATGAAGCCGCGCTTAGGATATGCCATGAACTGGCAGCACCCATGCGCGCATCGCGTGTGTCCATCGCCTGGCTTGACGGGCAGGATCTTAAATTAAAAGCGACCAGTCATGGCGGGCGCATTTCATCCAGCTCGCAGGAGGCTCTGGCCCTGCAGCAGGTGATGGAGGAGGCGATGGATCAGGACAACGAGGTGTCCTATCCCGAGATCCGAGGCACCACGGTGATCAGTCGTGAGCATCGCCAATTTTCTGTCGCACGCGAAGGCGTGGCGGTCTTGTCCGTGCCGATGCGGCATCCTCAGGATGTCGTAGGAGTGGTTTGTCTTGAGCGTCCGGCGGAGGAAGGTGCGTGGGAGGCCGGCGAAATCGAGCGCGTACGTTTGCTGGCGGATCTTGTGGCTCCACGTCTTGAAGGCCTGCATGATCAAACGGGATGGTTCGGACGGAGAATGTGGCGCTCGGTTCGGCGTCGTGCGGCAGGCCTTCTCGGCCATGAGCACACTGGTTGGAAACTCGCAACGGTGGTGATCACCATCACCTTGATCGCACTCGCCCTGATCAAGATTGAATACAAAGTCCGTGCGCCCTTCATTCTCAAGACGGATGCCGCCGCACTCGTTTCAGCACCGTTTCCCGGCTACATTCAAGAAGCGCATTACCATCTGGGCGATGTGGTAAAAGAGGGGCAGTTGCTGGTCGGACTGGACCGCCGGGAACTGCTGCTCGAACAAGCCGACACCGAGGCGCTGCGCAACAAAGCCTTGCTCGAAGCGCGGAGCAACGAAGCCGAAAACAAACTCGCCCCCATGCGTGTGGCCCAGGCCGAAGTACAGCAGGCTGACGCGAAGCTGGCCATCGTCCACCACCGGCTGAACCTCACGCGAATCGTGGCACCATTCGACGGCGTCGTGGTTGAAGGAGATCTGCGTGAGCGTCTTTCTTCACCCGTGCAGAGCGGGGAGCCGCTGCTGAAGATTGTGCAGATCAAAGCCTTGTTTGGCCAGTTGCAGGTGGATGACCGAGACGTCTCTTATCTTGCCTCCAAAATGACGGGTGAACTCGCTTTCACGAGCCGCCCGGCCGAGCATTTTTCAGTTCAGATCGATCACTTTGAACCCGTGGCCGAGATTCGGCAGGAGGGCACCGTGTTCCTTTTGAGGGCCCACGTGCTGGACGAACCGCAGTCGTGGTGGCGTCCCGGCATGAGCGGCGTGTGCAAGATCAATGCAGGCAGGCGCTCGCTGTTGTGGATCGGCGGGCATCGTCTTGTGGAAGCCCTGCGCCTGTGGTTCTGGATTTGAAGAAACGAACGCCATGAACCGCGCTCCTACCTTTGACGAATCATGGCACCGGGTGGAAAGCCGCTGCGTGCGTCTGCGCCCCGGCGTCGAGATTTTTCCGCAGCGTTTTCGCGGTCAGCGCTGGTATGTGGTGCGTGATGCGCTGGGGAATCGTTTCTTCCGCATTCGTCCGCCAGCGTATCGCTTCATCTGTGAGATGGAGCGCTCCGCCACCGTGGGCGAGGCCTGGGATAGCACGCTGGACAACTCCGCCGAGGAAGCACCGGGGCAGGGGGAGATTGTGCAGCTTTTGTCGCAGTTGTATCAGTCTGGTCTGCTCCGCAGTGACAGCGAGGGGGATGTGGCGGCAGTGTTTGCCACGCAGCAGAAAGAGCACCGCCGCCAGGTCGCCGGCCAGTGGGCCAATCTGCTTTTCATCCGCATTCCGCTCATCAATCCGGATCGCTTTTTGCAGCGCACGCTGCCGATGGTGAGCTGGATGATCACGCGCACAGGTTTCTTCGTCTGGCTGGCCTTGCTGGCCTTTGGAGCAAAGGCCCTCGTGGAAAACTGGTCGGAGTTTCGCGCCGAAACCGGCGGGCTGCTCGGGGCGGACAATCTGCCGTGGCTCTATGCGGCGATCATTGTGATCAAAGGTTTGCATGAATTTGGCCACGGCTACTTTTGCCGGAAGTACGGCGGTGAAGTGCCGCAGATGGGCATCATGCTGCTGCTGTTCAATCCGCTGCCGTTTGTGGATGCGTCTTCGAGCTGGGCCTTTCGTGAGAAGAGCAAGCGGGCGCTCGTGGCCGCCGCCGGGATGATCATCGAAATCTTCCTCGCCTCCGTGGCGGCGATTGTGTGGGCGAACAGCGGCGAGGGGCTGGTTCACACCGTTGCCTACAACGTCGTGATCACCGCCTCTGTCGGCACGCTGCTTTTCAATCTGAACCCGCTGCTGCGTTTCGATGGTTATCACATCCTTTCGGACCTGCTGGAGGTGCCGAATCTGCAAGGCCGGGCGACTCGGACGGCGCTCTACATGGTGGAGAAGTATTTCTTCCGGCTGCCCAGTTCGACGAATCCGGCTGACACGAAGACGGAAACCTTCTGGCTCGTCTTCTACTTCGTGGCGGCCTTCATCTACCGCATTCTGCTTCTCGTCGGGATTCTGCTCCTCGTATCCCACTGGTTTTTCGTCATCGGCATGCTGCTGGCAGTCGGGTTTGCCTTCATGTGGCTGGTGATGCCGGTGGTCAAAGCGGTGAAATACCTGTGGTCCAGTCCACGGCTCGAAGCACGCCGGGGGCGGGCGGTGGGCCTCAGCCTGGTGCTTTTTCTCTCGCTCTTTTCCTTGATCGCTTTCGTGCCTATGCCGAATCATTTCCGGGCGGCAGGCGTGGTTCGTTCGGATCCCTTCGCTCATGTGTTCGCTGGAACGGCGGGGGTGGTGGGCGAGATCATCGCTCCTTCCGGCACCATGGTTGTGGCCGGCCAGCCGCTGATCAGATTGACGAATTTCGAAATGGAGCGCGAGATCGAGCTGGTGAATATGAGTCTGCGCGTGGCGCAGATTCAGCAGCGCGCTGCCTTGGAATTTGACCCCGTGCGGCATTTGAGTCTCGAAGGTTACCTGACCGCCACTCGCGCCCGGCTTGCCAAGCTGGCAGCGGAAAAGGAGGCGCTGGTGGTGAAGTCTCCGGCAGCCGGACGCTGGATCGCGCCGGAGATGATCACCGTGGTCGGAGCGACCTTGCAACGCGGTACCGAACTGGGTGTGGTACAAGGAGATGACAGTCACTATCTGGCCGCCGAGGTGCGTCAGGAGGATGTGGCACGACTCTTTGGCGGCAATGTGAATGGTACCGGCGTCAAGGTTCGCGGTCAGGAGCAGTACACTCTTGCGGTGTCCGATTTGCAGGCGATTCCTGCCGACCGCGACCCGGCTTCGCAGGATCCGAAAAAGCGCGGGCGCGGTGGCATCGCAGGGTTGGACCCACGACGCGTGGCTCCGAGTACGGAACCGATTTTCGAAGTGCGCGCCATCCTCGTACCACAGTCTGAGTGCTATCTGGTGCATGGCCAGCAGGCCGTGGCCCGGCTGGATCTGCCATGGGAGCCGCTTCTCACCCAGTGGGTGCGCACCCTGCGCCAGCTCTTCCAGCGCAACTACCGCGTGTGATTTTCCGCCATGGCCACTCCCACTGATCTCCAGCGAACCGTGCATGTGCGACGGCAGCCGCCGGAGTTGCAGGGGCTGGATGCCATCAGCTACCGCTGCGAAGGCTGGTGGCGGCGTGCCGGGTGGCGCCGCAAAGAACTCGCCGCCTGTGCCGAGCGAATCGATCAGGCTCGGATCAAATTTTCTACGCTCGATGATGGGGGCCTGAACGAGCGGCTGCAAAGCCTGCGCAGGCAGCGCCATGCCCAGCCGAATGCCATGGAGGACGTTTTAGAAGAGGGACTCGCGCTCCTCGCCGTCGCTGCCCAGAGGGAGCTTGGCTTGTCCGCCTATAGAGTACAGCTCATGGCTGCGGCGGCCTTGGCACGTGGATTTCTCGTGGAAGTGGACACTGGCGAAGGCAAGACATTGGCCCTTGCGCTGACCGCCGCTTTCCAGGCATGGACGGGCCGTCCCTGCCATGTCATCACCGCAAACGACTACCTCGCCGGACGCGATGCCGAGCAGCTCGAATCCTTTTATCAACGTGTCGGTTTGAGTGTCGGACGGGTGCTGGGCGACACATCGGAGGAGGACCGACGTCGTGCCTACAGCCGAAGCGTGACCTACACGACGTCCAAAGAAGTGGCCGCAGACTACCTGCGCGACCGCCTTCGTTTGCAGGGTTTGGAGGAGTCCGGGGCGCGATTGGCCCTGACGCGCATGGTCGGTTTGGGGCGTGCTCCGGGGTCCGAAACGGTGCAGCGCGGGCTGTATTTCGGCCTGCTTGATGAGGCGGACAATGCCCTCATTGATGAAGCGGTGACCCCTCTAATCATCAGCCGGACCATGGAGCCTGGGGAACTCGAATCCGCCTGTGAGGCCGCCTGGAAGGTGGCTTCGGCCCTGGAACGCGGAGCCGATTATCAGGTCAATCCTGCCCGCCGATCCATCGACTTTGCCCCGGGTCGGCTTGAGGAATTAGCGGCTGGATACGAGGTGGTCGGTGCCCGACTTTGGTCCAGTATCGGGCGTCGAGCCGAGCTCCTGAGGCTGGCTCTGGAGGCGCGCGAATTCTTCCGCCGGGACGAACAATACGTGCTTGATGGGGGAAAAGTGGTCATCGTGGACGAAGCGACAGGGCGTCCAATGCCTATGCGAACGTGGCGGCAGGGGCTACACCAAATGATCGAAGTTAAGGAAGGTGTCAGCATGTCCGGAGCCTCGGAGACGCTGGCCCGCATCTCCTTCCAGAGCTACTTTCGAAACTATCAGAACCTCGCCGGAGCCTCCGGTACTGTGCAAGAAGTGGCCTCTGAAATCTGGCGTACCTACGGCCTTCCGACCCTTCGCGTACCCCGCCATTTGGCCAGCCAGCGGCAGTTTTTGGGGTGGCAATTCTACCCCGATATGGCCACAAAAACAGCCGCTTTAAGCGCCGAAATCAGGGTCCGCCATGCACGCGGACAGCCGGTTTTGGTGGGGATGCGGAGCGTCGAAGCGAGTGAAAACCTGGCCGAGCCGCTGCTGAATGAGGGACTCATTTTGCATGTTCTCAATGCCAAAAGGCACCGCGAAGAGGCCCTTATGGTGATGCAGGCCGGGCACCGTTCCCGCATCACCATCGCCACTAATATGGCTGGCCGAGGCACCGATATCCGCCTCGATCCGACCGTTCACAACCTTGGCGGACTGCATGTTTTGGCCTCAGAACCGCACGAAAGTGCCCGCGTGGACCGCCAGTTATTTGGCCGAGCCGCCCGCCATGGAGACCCCGGATCAGTGCTTGCCATGTACAGTACCGAGGACCCTTTGTTCATCAGATTTGTGCCTGGACGCATGCGCCAGATGTGGACCAAAATGCTCCGAAGCAAGGTGGGAACTGTCTCTTGGATGGGCCAGAAAACAGGGCAAATGCTGCTCTGGTGGTGCCAGTTTCGAGCCCAATCTCAAGCCGTTCGCAGACGGCGGCAGGTGATGAAAACCGAGACAGGAATCACCGGTGGACTTGGTTTTACCAAGGGGGTTTCACGTGCTTCGGCGGGTAGAATATAGTTAAGAAACATTAATAATAAAGAATGTAGGTATGAAGCTTTTTATTATTGCGCAGGTCAATCAACCGGTGATAACACTCTTGTTCTCCTAGGTGCGAATTAACCAGCACCCATATTTTACTTTGACGGAATCTGCTCAGCCTCGACGCAAGTCGGATCAAGCAACCCGGCGCACGCGCCTGGATGGTGGGGCTATGGATGGGTATCTACTGGAAGCTTTGGAGCCTCGGATTCTGCTTTCTGCCGGTCCGGTGGATGCACCGATTCCTCTGCCAGAGGCACCCCAATCGGAGCCCACTGACACGTCTCTCGACTCCCAATTTCAGAGTGAACACGTGCTCTGGGAGACTCCCGAAACGGATGAAAACCAGGTCAAAAATGCAGCCGATTCCGACTACATGTTTGGCGAAACGGAGTCCTTTGAGGCCTCCGAAGACCCTGCCGAAGAGGCCACTCTGGAGGTCGAAGACCCCGTGCTGCAGCCTTCTTCGGGTCTGAATTTCGAGAGTGAGGACCCTGCAACTAACGCGGATATGTCAGGATCCGAGGGTGAAGATTTAGCCAATTTGGCACAAGAGCAGGCCGCCCTTTTGAGTGGTGATGCTGAAGAATCCATCCTCCCAGTCGGCGCACAAGCCGGTTCTTCGGTGGGGATTCAAGAGGTCCAGACACTCACAGCTTCGGCTGGAATGGCACTGGATTCCGACACACAGGAGACCTCAGAAACGACCTTGGGAAGCGGGACATCTGGAGACATTTCCAACCCAATTCCACAGCAGTTGGTAGACACAAACACTGCTGCGAATGGCCCACCGGCTGCAGCCCAATCCAACACCCTTTCTAACTCTCTCTCTAATTATCTCGGCTACGCAGCGCTAAAAAATGGCACTGACGGGCTGAGCGTTTTCATTTCTGGAGACATCGATCTCTGGAGTTTGCGCCCCGATTTCCTCCAGGAACAGGGCATTCGCAGCCTCACCATTTATGGCAGCGATTCAACGAACGACACCTTGATCGTGGACCTGTCTCGCGGCGAGATTCCGCTGTCTGTGACCTTCCATGGCGGTGTCGGCGGCTTCGACTCACTCGTCGTTCAAGGTGCCTCCACTGGCAGCTATACCCCCGGCGAACATTTTGGCGATGGCGTGCTCGAATCCGGCACGACCCGCATCTCCTTCACTGGCCTTGAGCCGGTCATAGTTGATGGCGCAGGTGAGTCATTCACTTTCACGACTCCATCAACCGGCGGTGGTAATGATGTCCTGATTATCGACAGCCCCGAAGCGGGTTGGAATCGCATTTCCGGAACCAGCGGCGGCGTGGCGTTTGAGAACATCACCTTCCGCAACATCTCCCATTTCATCATCGACACCGGAGCCAACGATTTGGCCGGTTCTCAAAATGATCGCATCACCTTCAACTCGGATCTGGTGGCGACTGGACTTCTCGACCTCACAATCAAAACCGGGGCAGGGGACGACATCATTGATGTGACCGGAATGAGCCCCAATGGGTCGGTGCCCGTCTCAATCGACGGCGGCTCCGGACAGGATGAACTGATCGGTTACCAACCTGCTGCTGTGGTTGCCGGATTATTCACTTTTCTTAATATTGAAGTTCTGACCGCATCCTCAGCAGTTTCGTCCGGCGGCGATTTGCATCTGGATCAAGGCACCTCGATTGTCGTTCCTGATTCGCTGACGATCGGTTCCGGGAACACGCTCTCCGGCTCCGGGACGGTTTTGGGTTCGGTGGTGGTGCACGGAACGCTCAGCCCTGGCAACTCACCCGGCATCGACAATTTCGCCTCGCTCCAGCTTGCTCACAACAGCGTGACCGTGATCGAGCTCGCGGGCATCGGCGGCGCAGGCGCGGTCAACGGGCACGACCAGATCAATGTCACGGGTTCCATGGTCCTCGGCGGGACTTTGCTGATTTCGCTGCTGAACGGCTTCGCTCCAATTCTGGGCCAGAGCTTCGAGGTGCTGAACTACGGTGCCGCGACCGGCGTGTTCGATAACTTCACCAATCTCGTCATCGGCGGCGGGTTGATGCTCAAGCCCGTTTTCACGGCGACCGGGCTGACGCTTCAGGTGGTGCAACATTCGGCGGCGATCACAGCTCCCCTAATCTTTATCCCCGGATTCGGCGGCAGCTCCTTTGCGGACGACTCTCCGGCCGGTCTGACCGAATGGCTGCTCAATCGGGGGCTTGATCCGACCAAGCTCGTTCTGGAGCCGCTGACCAATGCGTACTCGAACATTGTCCAGTCTCTCATCAATGTGGGCTACACCCTCGGCGTCGATCTGTTTGTGGCGAATTGGGACTGGCGCGTTCCTGTCGCCACCCTGGATGCGATTCTGGATGGCACCCTCACGAATGTAACGGCGGCGGGGATCACCGACGCGGTTTACGAGACCGGGGTTGATTATCTGGGCTACTGGCTGAATCAGGCGGTCGTCGCCTGGACCGCTCTCGGCAATGCGAGCCTGGCTGCGGTGGACATGGTCACCCACAGCACGGGCGGGCTCATCGCGCGGGCTTACATTGAGAGCGCTGCGTATGGCGGCACCTATGGCGCGAAGTCTCTGCCGCTGGTGAACAATTTCATTCAGTCCGCCGCACCAAACGAAGGAACGCTGGGCCCCTACCTGATGCTGAACAACGACTTCAGCGAAAAACCGGCCTCCCGTGTGCTCGCCCGGATCATCGAGTCTGCCTACGAACTGGTGGCAGGCGGCCAGACCCTGAACAATCCAGACGGGACGACGATCACCAACGCGGACCTGATCGCGCAGGGTGCCAACGCTCAGACCTGGTTCATCGCCCGCTATGTCGAAAGCTTGCAGGACCTCGTCGGCACATACGCGATGCTGGACCTGAACGCTGATGGTGTTTATGAGAAGGCCACGATTGCCAATGGCGGCATCGAGAACCGGTTGATGAAAGATCTCAACGGGGGTGCTGATCCGAATGCCTTCATCGACCGTCTTCTCGGCGTGATGACGGTCATCTACAGCGGGGATATTGAAACGACCGACCTGATTCAGTCGCAGACCGGTTTCCAGCTTTCGCTCGGGGCGAAGAATGAAATCCTGCCGCTGGACCGCTACGTGGGCGATCTGCCCGGAGCGACGACCACCTGGCTGGCAGAGCTCGGCAGCAACGTGAACGGCACGGAAGGGGATGGCACCGTGCCCACCGCCTCTGCCATCGGGAATTTCGTCAGCGACACCGCCCGCCTTGCCAGTGGCAAGCTCATCCTGACCCAGATCAAAGCCGCAGATGCCGGCGTCGCTGTGGGCCACGGAGAACTGGTGAACCAGCTCTATGCCCAGCAGAAGACCATCGAGGCGATTACCGGGGTGCTTCCAGCAGCGGGGTTGATTTCGACCAACCTCGAACTCAGCCAGACCGTGGCGGGATTGAAACTGATCCAGTACAACTTGATCAACCCCGTGGACTTCGCCCGGGAGCTGTATGATCGGTTCAGTGCGCTGATCTCCTCTTTTAATCAGGGATCGCAGACGGACATTCAGACAATCATCGGTTTCCTCTTTGAGTCTGTGGGCAGCCTTATTGGCAATGGCGTCCTAGATGCCACGTTTGCTCCTGCCTCCGGCGGCACCGTGGTGTTTGGCGTGCGTTCCGGCTATGCGTTCGTAGGTGCGAGTGGCGTCGGCTTTGCCGGTGGGATTGCCGGACAGGGCGTGCAGCTCAGCGGCGGCAAAATGGGTCTGATCCTCTGGGCCGACGGGACTTACACCTTGGAAACCTCAGGCAGAGCCACCGCCAGTGTGGGGGGCGTTGGCCTCTCCGGTCACATCACTCTCCGCTCAAACAACTCGGGTGCCGTCAATCAGTCGATCGTCGTTGGCACAGACACCGTTCAGCTCGACTTCGCTGGAGACACACCCCTCTCAATTTCCGAGATCAGCGCGGATTTGGAACTCGACGCAGCCCTTCAAGTCCGCGTTCTGGAATTGCTCGGGCAGTTCCAGAACATGCTGCCGGATTTCACGCAGCTGCCTTTCACCCTCCCAACGGGCGTGGATTTCGGGTCGCTGCTCGCGGATCTTTCTGCCTTGCTTGATCTCCAGTCGGCCGCTCAGATGCACTTCGACGAACTCAATGCCTTGAGCATTGTGCCGACGCTCGGCTCCTTGTTTGACTACCTGCAGAAGACGCAGCTCGAAGGCTCCCACGCCGGCTCCTTGGACTTGGGGCCGTTCACGTTGTCCGGCGGTTATGATTCTGTTTCGAGAGACCTGACCTTCGGCTTCAAACTCGACACCAGCTATACCCAGCACTTCGATTTCACGCTCGCCGATCTGAAAAACGATTTCGCGGTTTTGGAGCAGGCTCTGCAGTCGATGACGGGCAACTCCAGCTTCCAGAGCTTGCTGGGCAACGGCTCTCCTGCGCTGCCAACCGGCTCCTTCCATTTGGTGGGTGATCTGTTGACGCAGGTGGTCCTCGATCTCGGTGCAGGCATTTCTTTGGGAGCTTGGCTGGACAATTCGACCACTCATCCGCTGACTTCGAGTGATGCATTCCTCGAACTGCACACACTCAACGCCACCGCCGAACTCATCATCAATGACGGCACCTTCAACCTCGAACTCGGTCCCGTCGGCACTCGGTTCACCGCCAACATCACCCACGGCAGCCTGGATCTGACCGCCACGGTCAGCGCCTCCTCCAGCCGCATCTATCTTAATGCACTCAGCGATCCGTCAGTCCAAATTGCGAGCCTGTTTAGCTGGCAGGCCGACGGCACACTGCGCGCGGTGCTTCCTCTCGACTTCAGCTATAACAGCTTCAGCACTGCCGACATCGGCCGCGTGATCATCACCGTGGGTGCTGCCTACGACCTGCCCACCGACGCGTTCAGCCTCACCGAGATCGCCCTCGACTTGGAACTCAATACCAGCGTGCAGTTCAAGCTGCTCGACCTGCTGGCTAAGTTCAAGGATCTCGCTCCCGACTTCAGCTCACTGGCATTCCCCTTCGCGCTGCCTGCCGGACTCAACCTCAGCACGCTGACCACGCGCCTCGGCGAGTTGCTCGATTTCGAAGGACCTGCGCTGCAGTTGTTCACGCTGATCAAGGCGCTCAACCTCACGCTACCAACGGTGAACGGACCGTTCAATCTGCTCACCAAGCTTGGAGTGAAGCTCGGTCTGGGCGTGGATTTCAACATCAACCTCGACGCGCATCTGCTGGCCCTGCGCGACTTCCTTAACACCGAGTTTCATGCTGGCATCACCTTTGGTCTGCCCGAGTTCAAAGCGCAGCTCATCCTCGGCAGCTATGGAGTAGAACTCGCCTCGCTCATCGGTTCACTCCCCGGCGTTGACCTCATCAAGGTCCTTTTCCCCGACGTTACCGGGTTCACCCTGCCCGCCGGATTTGAGTTCAACCTCAACGCCATGCTGCCAAGTTTGCAAGCGTTCCTCGGCTTGCCTTCAGTGCCGCTGTCCTTCGCTGCGATCCGTCCGCAGATTCTCGCCGCACTCGGCACGCTGCCATCGCTGCGTACGTTGCTCGACTACATCCAGAAGGTACACATCAACGAGTTCACGCAGAGCCTGCAACTCGGCCCGCTCACCCTCAGTGGTGGCTACATTCCCGATGTGAAGGAACTGCGGTTCAACCTGCAGCTCGACACCAGCTACAGTCAAAGCTTTGACTTCACGATGGCGGACATGCTCGATGCGCTCGACACCGCATTGCAGCCGCTGGCCACCAACTCAACCTTCCAGAGCTTGTTCGGCGAAGGTGCGCTCACCTTGCCAACCACCAACAGCGCCGGTGCCGACCTCCATCTCATCGGTGAAGTGCTCGCAAAAGTGTTCCTTGATGTCACTGCCGGAGTGAAGCTCGCCGATTTGTTCCCCGGAGCCCCCGGCACATTCGGCGCTGACGACCTGTTCATTGAGCTCCACACACTCAACGCCTCCGTCGAGCTCGTCATCAATGACGGTACGTTCAATCTGGAACTCGGCCCCGTCGGCACACGGTTCACCGCCAACATCACCCACGGCAGCCTGAATCTGACCGCCATGGCGAGTGCGTCCTCCAGCCGTATCTACCTCAACAACTTCAATACCAACCAGTTTGTCTGGGAGGCAGGCGGCAGGCTGCAGGCTTCACTGCCACTCGACTTCAGCTTCAATGGCTTCAGCACGGCAGACCTTGGCCGGGTCATTGTCACCGTGGGAGCCTCCTACGATGTGCCAACCGACGCGTTCAAGATCACCAAGATCAACGTCCGGCTGTCGGGAGGAAATACCCTCATCAAGTTCATCAACGATCTGCTCGACGCCAATGATGCCAGCTTCACCGCCACTGAGTATCTGGGCAGTGCTTCCTTGGGCGGATTCTTCCAGTTCAACGATCTCACTCTGACAGTGACTGCGACTTTGTCCGCAGGCGGTGTATGGGGCGGCTCGATCGCACTTTCGGCAACCTCCGCGACACTCTTCAGTGGCAGCAGCTTTAGCGCGGAAATCACGCCGGATGCTCCAGGCGGTGTTGCGATCATAGGCACCTACACGATCGGCAGCGGATTCGTGCTCTCCATTCCGACCACCGCTAAAATGGTCATCAAAGTCGGCGAGGCCTTCGATGTCGTCGCTTCAGGTGTGTCGCTCAGCTATGACCCCAATGGTGCCGACGACCAGGTGCTGGCGACGATCCAGAACGCGACTGCGATCTCCTCGCTCATGGAGGGACTGCCAACGGCACTGCTTTCCAATTTGGTCATTCGGAAGGATGGATTCAGCTTCGGGGCCTTCACCCTGAACTCGGCTTTGGGATCGAGTCCGAGCTTCGGTGAGTTCATCACCACCACGGGTGCCCAGCTTCAGGTATCCAATTTCTCTGTCGCTTTCGGCACCGGTACGACGCCGCTTTCGCTGGCCGGTACGGTTTCGCTCTCATTGACAGGGATCAAACTGTTCCCGAACGGCGGCTTGATCACGTCCAGTCTGACATCAGCCACGGCAGCCTTCGACTTCTCTGACTTCGACGGCACCAGCATCACTGGCAGACTGAGTTTGACGTTGTCCGGTCTCGAACTCCGGATCGGAGATGCGCTGCTACTCACCACCAACGGAGAAGACATCGTCCTGACACCCGGACAGCAGATTCTTGGAACCATCACCTCCGCGACCTTGAGCTCACCGAAATTCGCCGGTCTCGGTACACTCGCCGTGACTGACTTGGAGATCCGGCAGAATGGATTCTCACTCGGCAGCCTCAGCTGGAGCAGTGGCGGCGTGGTCAAGGTTCTGGGAGATCTGCTGCACTTTGATGCCGTGACGATCACGCTCACCGCATTCGAGTTCCAGTATTCGAATATCGCTCCTCCCGTCATCGCCGGAACGATCGACTTCAATGTGCAGGGGGCAGTGCTCTTCCCGAAAATCCCGCTGCTGAATCTGCGTCTGGGCGCACTTCTAGGTTCTTTCGATTTTGCCAATGCCGGCCAGATGACGCTGACCATCCCGAACTTCGTCATCCCTCTGGGCGATGCGCTCTCCATTGATCTGGGTGACGTCAATCTGAAGCCCGGGCAGTTTAGCTTGGCGAAGATCTCGAATGTGCAATTGAAGGCAGGGGGCTTGTTCGCCGGACTTCCCACCATCACACTGCCGAGCTTTGAATTGACACGGTCAGGCTTCACCTTGGGCGATCTATCCTTCGCAGCCACGCCGACGGTGACCATTGGGGACTTCATCTCGCTTGCCGGAGTCACTCTTTCGACTCACGGCTTCAAGGTGGACCGCTTCTCCACGCCGATCATCAGCGGAACGATTTCGCTCTCCATGACGGGCATCAATCTCTTCCCCGGAGTGGCGGGTCTGACCTCGTCGTTCACCGGCATTGTTGGGACCTTTGATCTCGGCAATGTTCTCCATCCGGGACAATTCAGTCTGACGGTGGATTCGTTTGCGCTGTCGCTGTTTGATCAGCTCAACTTGAGCACCGGCAGCTTCACCTTCACTCCAGGAATGCCGACTCTGGGCACCATCTCCACGGCCACGCTGGCATTCCCGTCACTCGACAATCTGAGCCTCACCATAAACGGACTCGACATCCGGCGTACAGGCTTCTCGATTGCATCCGGCCAGCTCGACCTGCCGAGTTTTGAGATCGGCGGGCTGCTGAGCCTGACCGCCCCGCGCATCACCGTCACTAATCTTGATTACACCTTCGGCGGTTCCTTGACCGGCATTCTGGACTTCTATGCCGCGGGTGCTTCCTTGACCCTCGGCGCGGCATTGAGTGCCTCGATCGGAGCCACACATGGCAACTACAATCTGGCCAGCAAAGAACTGCAGATGACCCTCAACGATGTGGCCTTCAACATCGGTGGTTTTGCCGACATCAGCGCCACCAGTGCAACGCTCTCCTATGTCCCCACCGTCGGAGGCACGTCCAAGATCTTCCTCGGAGCCAACGGCGTGAATGGATTCGTCGGTCAAACGGGAGGCAACGAAGTCGGTGTTCGCCTCAGCGGTGGCAGGTTGGGCGTGGCAGTGTTCAAGTCCGCCACCGGCGTCGTCACCTATGCGCTCAGGGCCACCGGAGACGTCGCTATCCTCGGGCTTCCAGCCGACAGCCTCAGCTTCTCTCCCGGCAGCATTGAGTTCCGCATCAACACCGCCGGCCTTGTGAGCGAGTCGGTCAGTCTCGATGGCGACTCTTTGAACAGCATGCTGCTCGACTTCACGACCAATGAGACCAGCATCTTCGCTCGCGGCCTGACCCTGACGGTGGGCAGTTTCGTCAGCATGAGCGGTGATTTCGGCTTCTCGAAATTCACCAGTGGCTCCAAGACCAGCCTTTCCATCGGTGCGACGAATCTTAATGTCACGCTTCAGATCGAAGGCGTGAGTGTGACCCTCGCGGGTGCGAGCTTCGGCCTGATCATCGAGCCCGGTGCCACCAGCGCACAGACAACCTACGCACTGATCGCCCAAGGCGGGCTGGCTTCCTTGAACGGCGTGCCTGGGCTGACTCTCTCCGCCTCCGGATTGCAGGTGCGTGTCCGCCGCGGCCTCAACACCAGCACGGCTGCCGGCATTCCATTGTCAGTGCGGACTCCCGGTGGCGATGTCACTCTCGATTTCTCGGACCTGGGCGCTGGCAGTGCGGACATCACCGACATCCAGGGCCATGCGACTTTAGCCATTGATGGCTTCGTCTCTGTGACCGGCGACTTCGGCTTCCAAAAGTACACCAGTGCTGGGGTCACGACTCTGGCCGTGGGTGCGCGGAATCTCTCCATCGTGCTCGGCAATGACACCGCCAATCTGACTCTGGCAAATGTAACCCTCGGCCTCATCGTGAAACCAGGTGTCGCGGGTGCGGCCACCACTTATGCATTGCAGGCCACCGGCAGTTCCGTCGCTGCTGACACCAGTCTCAACGGCGTCACAGGGCTGACGCTTGAAGCCTCGGATCTTCTCGTTCGCGTGCGTCGTGGGCTCGATGTCTCCTCCGCGACTCTGCCAGTCATTCAAACGTCAGGTGGCAATGTGGTGCTGGACTTTGCCAACCTCGGTTCAGGCACAAGCGATGTCACAGACATCCAAGGCCACGCCAAGCTGGTGGTGCAGGATTTTGGCTCGCTCGAAGGCAGCTTCGGCTTCCAGTCCTACAGCGATGCAGCCACCGGTGCCCGCCAGATCGCCATCGGCGCTACAGGCTTGTCCGTCGTTGTTGGCAGTGGCACAACCAATCTGAGGCTGGCGAACGCAAGCCTCGGCATCATCGTGCGTCCCGGCAGCGCCACGGTCGCCACCACCTATGCGCTGCAGGCGAAGGGCAGTTCGAATCCGGCGGATACCAGTCTCAACGGCATCGATGGGCTGACCCTAAACGCCAGCAATCTGCTCGTCCGCGTGCGCAAGGGCCTTGACGTGTCCGCCACCACCGGGTTCCCAACTTCCATCCTCACTCCGGGTGGCACGGTGACTCTGGATTTCGCCGGTCTGGGTTCAGGCACCACCGATGTCACCGATGTGCAGGGCAATGTGACGCTGGCCATTTCAGGGTTCGCGGAAATCACTGGAGCGTTTGGCTTCCAGACTTATCTCCCAGCTGGTGGGACGGATCGCTACTTCGCCTTCGGCATGCAGGGCAGCGTCTCACTCACCGCAGGTTCGTCCACCTTTGGCATGAACAACGTGAGCGTCGGCGTGCTGGTGAAGCAGTCCGGAGGCGTGACGACCTACGCCTTGCAGGCGCGTGGCAGCAGCCTCGCAGCGGACACCTCTCTGTCTGGAGTGAGCGGATTCAGCTTGAGCGCCACCGATCTCTCGGTGCGTGTACGCCGAGGTCTGGATGTCTCCGCATATCCAGTGGGTGTGCCAACATCGATTTTGATTCCAAATGGCACCATCACCGTGGACTTCACCGGCATGGCAGCAGGCACGAGCGACGTGACGGATATCCAAGGTCATGTGAGCCTCAGTGTTGACGGCTTTGCCTCGCTCTCCGGTGACTTCGGCATTCAGAAGTTCACGGTCGCAGGCGGTGGTTCCGGCCTCGCGTTTGCCGCCACGAACGTCAATGTCCTGCTCGGTACCGCTGACACCAATCTCTCGATCACCGGAGCCACGCTGGCGATGGTCGTTCAGGGCGGCAATTACGCCATCATGGCCCGCAGCGGCACCGTGACGCTCAATGGCATCGCTGATCTTTCGATCCCGAGCAACAGCCTCACACTGCGCGTCAAGCACGGCCTCTCGCCCCCGGCGGAGACCCCTGCATCCATTCAGACTCCCGGAGGCAGCATCGCGCTGGACTTCGCCGGACTCGGGGCAGGGAATGTGACAGAGATTCAGGGGACGGCAACACTCAGCGTGGCCGGTTTTGTCTCACTTTCAGGGACGTTCAGCTTCACCAAGCAGGTCATCGTTGGCCCCACCAGCACGGTGACAAAAATTCTCGTGGGCGCTTCGAATGTGAGCGCCTTCATCGGCACGGCGGATGAATCCCTCGGTGTCCGCATCACCGGTGCCAGCCTCGGCCTCGTGATCTATCGCGACAGCGCCGCCACCGGTTCCCGCTACGCCTTGCAGGCTTCCGCGCCGAACATCGAACTGGTCGGCACACCGGGCGACATCACCCTCACGGGTTCGGCTACCGTCGCCATCAATGCGACCGGCACGGCGGTGAATGAAACCATTCCGGGAACCGGCACCACGGTGTCGTTCTCCACCGGTGCTAATGTGAAGCGCTTCGGTGGCAGTCTCACCCTGTCGGTCGGTTCCGCCTTCAGCCTCTCCGGTGACTTCTCTATCTCCAAAGAGGTAACCGGCACTGTCACCAAGGTACTGCTCGGCGCGGCAAATATTCACACCGCCATTGGAACCACGGTCGAGACCGATGGCGGCGGTACCACTTACAATCTCTCCGACGGCAAGCTCGGCGTGGTCTTCTATAAAGACGGTGCCACCAGCCTGGGCTACGCCCTCAGTGCTTCGGCCACGGCTTCGGTGGCCGTGGGTTCGGCGCTGTCCGGCGAGGCCACGATCAATCTGCGCCGCAACACCACCATCTCGGCTCACAACGACACCGTGACTGTGGGCTCCACCGTGGTGCCGATTGCCTTCAAGCTCACGGAAGTCGCGACCTTGGCGGGTGTGGCCTTCCAGAAGATCTCACTCAGCAATGCCTCGCTCAGCATTGACGATACCATTCT
>NZ_JAQSEA010000226.1:7834-22526 GCF_029946185.1 Prosthecobacter sp. | reverse complement strand
CACCATTTGCATCACCTGCCACAAGCACGGCACCCTCGGCGTCGATGTCGGTCCACCCCTCTCCGACGTGAAAGTGAAGCCCCCCGAAGGCCTCCTCTCAGACATCCTCGATCCCAACCGCATGTTCGAAGCCCGCTGGAGCGCCTACACCGTCGAAACCAAAGACGGCCGCACCCTCTCCGGCCTCATCCAGGCCGAAACCAGCGACAGCATCGTCCTTGCCATGATGGGCGGAGCCAAGGAAACCATCGCCCGCAGCGCCGTCAAAGAAATGAAATCCCTCGACCGCACCCTCATGCCCGTCGGCCTCGAAGCCGCGATCACCAAGGATCAAATGGCCGACCTGCTTGCGTTCCTTCTCGGAAAATAAGAGGTCAAGAAATGGGCAAGACTTGCCAAGACCGTCAAGCCCCGAGTCCGTGCAAAGCACTCCTTGATCTCGCGAGAGGGACAGGGCTCTCATGGGATGGGTGTGGCGACAGCCCGCCCGTCCATCAGCGCTCCATTGACACCCCCGAACTATACCGCGCCTTCCAACGCCACGCAGTTGGCTCAGCGGCCTCAAAGGTCAATTGCGTTGCGAGAAACTGATTTTCCTAAAGCTCGCGCGCAGACGCTCTGCAGCGGCTTGCGCACAAGCCTCACGACCTTCTCACGCTGGGCCTTCGCCTGCCCAGCGCAGGTAGGGCGGGCTGTCTACTTGAAGGGATCGTTGTCGTGAAAAGCGAAGGGGAAATGAGTTTTGCGCCAAACTGTAAAAACACACAGCGCGCCAAACAAACCCAGCCCACGAAAAGAGCCCCGTCGCCTCCTCATCACCCGCACGAACCATGACCTCTTGACGGCGCAGGCATCTCGACCCGCGCCCCTCCTTCACAATTCCTCACCCGCGCCCTCTTCCCCATGCCCCTCTTCGGCCATCCGCTGAATCGTCCCGCCTAGCAGTTCAATGTACCCCTGCACATCCATGCTCTCCGCCTCGGGTTCGCCACGCACACTGTAAAGCCAGCCCTGCTCATACGGATCACTGCGCACGATGCACGCATCCACCTTGAGTTCGGGATTCCCTCCTGCAAACGCGCCGTTCATCACGCAATAAACATCGGAAGCCGCCTTGAAGCCCTCAACCCAGCCAATGTTGTCGCCGGGAGCAACGGCCCCCCCTTCAGCGGGCTTCCACTCGCAATCCACAAGTTCACCCAGCATGCGCGTCGCGAACTTGGTGAAGCCAACCCGCCACAGATCCGTTTCCCCCTCCACCTTCGCCATCCAGTAATGCGAGCGCGAGTAACGAAAAGTGTCAGGAAACCGGGCGGAAAACCGGGCGTGCTTGAAGCGAACAAAATTGAGCATGGGGAAGGGGAGGAAGAAGAGGTCAAGAAGTCAAGAAGAGGTCAAGATGTCAAGGTGTCGGCAAGAGTCGTGATCTCGAATGGCTATAGGCACGAACCTTGGCCACCTTGACTCTTTGACGGCGCAGCCACCTTAACCGCGCAGCATCACCCCCTCCGCCGCAATCCCACATAGGTCAGCGCCACGCCAACGAGGAAATGCACCCCGAGCATGCTCATTGCAAGATCCGGCGTGGCAAACCAGGTCTTCACCAGTTTGTCGATGGGCTCAAAGTAGGGGGTCTTTTCCAGCGAGTCGATGATGCCCGACCACCCGTAATGCGCCGTAATGAACGGATGCACCACATGCCCAAGAATTTTAGGGAACCCGAGCAGCGCACCGCAGAGCAGAACGTTGGCGCAGAGCAGCGTGAGCGAAATGCTATGCGCTCGCTCCTTGGTGCCAGAATTCGCAGAGATGCCCAGACACAGGGCCGCAAAAGCAGCACCCGAGAGGGCCGGCAGCACCAGCTTGGCCATGCCGGTGCCCGGCAGTACGCCAGAGCCGGTGACGATATCCAAAAAAATCTCCATCCAGATGCTTTGTACCAGAATGATGGGCAGGATGAAAAGCAGGGAGCCGATCAGCCATGCGGCGGGGCTTACACCACCGATGCGTTCGCGTTCGTAAAGAGCGCGCCGCCCGGCGATCTCCCGTGCGCCGAGACGCAGCGCCATGAACAGCACCAGCAGGATCTGAATCAGGACAATCATCGAGACGGTATTCGCCGCGGGCCAGACCACATCGGCAGCGGTGCTGCCACCGCGCATATCCTTGAGGAGTTTTAAATTTGGCAGCAGCAGCAGCGCGGCAACGATCGGCGTGCCCACCAGCAGCGAAGCATGTACGATCCACTCACGCGGTGTACGGCGCAGCAGCGACCAGCGGCGTTTCACCAAGTGCTGCGCCTGGCTGATGATGCCGGGCAGCGGAATGATCGGCCGAGTGTCAGCTTCGGCAGTTTTTTTGACCTCATCTGGGGCCTCATCACCCTTCTGCTTCATGAGGATCGTGCGGTCTTCATCGCCCGGATCTTCCTCGGCAGGGGAAAGCTTCTCAGCCACGCCACCACCGAGCTTGAATGCCGCGTAGTACGCATCACGGTGCTTCATCCATGAGTCGCCCCAGCGCTGCGCGGGGCGTTTGGCCAGCCGGGCATAGACTTCATCATACGTCGGCACCGTGAAGTAGTGCGGCACCGCACGTGCAGGACCATGAAAAGCCACATAGCCTTCATGCATCACCACCACCGTGTCATACGCTCCCAGATTGGACAGCGAATCTGTGGCATGGATCACGATGCGGTCAGGCCGGTCCGTGGAGACCATTTTGAGCAGCGCCTCAAACTCACGCTCACTGCGCACATCCAGTCCCACGGTGAAATCATCACACAGCACGATCACCGGGTCCGCGACCAGTGCCAGGCCAAGTTTCAGTCTGCGGCGCTGTGGCAGTGCCAGTGCCGACGTGCGCTCCGTGGCGATGTTCTCCAGCCCCACCGTCACCAGCACATGCGAGACGCGCGAGAGTACCTCGTCCCGCGTGCGTCCAGCACCACGCAGCATCGCCGCGCTGATCAAGTTTTCGCGCACCGTCAGGTGCTCGATCAAATTGTCATCGCCCGCAGGCACCCAGCCGAGTTGATTGGCATACAGGGGTTGCTTGATCAGATCCCGCTTTCCGAAAGTGATCGTCCCAGCCTCAGGTTCCGTCAGACCCGCAAGGATGCGCAGCAGCGTCGTCTTGCCGCTGCCAGAAGGCCCGATCAACGCCAGCACATGCCCGCCCGGAGCCATGAAACTGACCTGTTCCAGCACGCGCAGCGGCTCCTTGCCTTTTCCTGGCACAACGTGGGAGAGATTGTTGATTTCGAGCATATTCCCGATCTAACCCGGTATGTCAGAAAGCGCAAAGTTCAAAATTCTGCCTTCCCTTCGTCATCCTACGCTTTATTCCTGCGCACCCATGGCCACCATCCTCCAAGTCCACCCTGCCGACGACGCCATCGTCGCCCTCTCAGATCTCACCGCAGGCACCGCCCTTTCTCTGAACGGCCGCTCCTGGACTCTCCGCGAAAAAATCCCCGCCAAACAGAAGTTCGCCGCCCATGACTTCGCCACCGGCGACATCGTCACCATGTACGGCGTCACCGTCGGCAAAGCCACCCAGCCCATCGCCACCGGTGCCCTCATTCACACCCACAACGTCGTCCACGCCACTTCCGCCTTCAGCGGCAAGCAGAGCGATTACACCTGGACCCCACCGGATGTCTCCAAATGGAAGACCCGCACCTTCAACGGCTTCAAGCGCTCCGTCGGCCCCGCCGGCACAGCCAACTACTGGCTCGTCATTCCCCTCGTCTTCTGTGAAAACCGCAATCTCGCTTTCATGCGCGAGGCCCTCACCCGCAGCCTCGGCTATGGCAAAACCTCCCCCTATGAGCGCTTCGCCCAGCACCTCGTCGATCTCCACCGCGCCGGTGCCTCACGCGATCAAATCGAAGCCGCCACGCTCGAAGCCGAATCCTCCGCCACCGCCGCACGCGTCTTCAAGAACATCGATGGCGTGAAGTTCCTGGAGCACGGCCTCGGCTGCGGCGGCACCCGGCAGGATGCACAGGCTCTCTGCCGCCTCCTCGCCGGTTACATCCACAGCTCCAACGTCGCCGGTGCCACCATCCTCAGCCTCGGCTGCCAGCACGCCCAGGTCAGTCTGCTGGAAAGCGAGATGGCCGCCCTCTACCCCAAGCTGGAAAAGCCGCTGCTCATCTACGAACAGCAGAAGAGCAAATCCGAGCGCGACATGATGGCGAACGCCATCCGCGATACCTTCCTCGGCCTCGCCACCGCCAATGAGCAGACCCGCGAGCCCTGCGCGCTGAGCAATCTCATCATGGCCGTCGAATGCGGCGGCAGCGATGGCTTCTCCGGCATCTCCGCCAATCCCGCCATCGGCCACACCGCCGATCTCCTCGCCGCACTCGGCGGTGCCCCCGTCCTCAGCGAATTCCCCGAACTCTGCGGCGTCGAGCAAAGCCTCAGCGACCGCTGCGTCACCGCCGCCCTCGCCGACAAATTCGTCGGCCTCATGCGCGCCTATGAAGCCACCGCCCAGGCCTGCGGCTCCGGCTTCGATGCCAACCCCAGCCCCGGCAACATCCGCGACGGCCTCGTCACCGACGGCATCAAATCCGCCGGCGCGGCCAAAAAAGGCGGCACCAGCCCCATCGTCGATGTCCTCGACTACGCCGAGCCCATCCGCCAGCACGGCGGCCTCACCCTCTACTGCACCCCCGGCAACGACGTCGAAAGCACCACCGCCCTCGCCGGCGGCGGCTGCAACATGATGCTCTTCACCACCGGCCTCGGCACCCCCACCGGCAATCCTATCTGCCCCACCTTAAAAATCGCCACCAACAGCGATCTCGCGAAGCGCATGCACGACCTCATCGACTTCGACACCGGCCCCATCATCTCCGGCCAGAAAACCGTCGAACAAATGGGCGAAGACATGCTCGAACTCGTCATCGTGACAGCGAGCGGAGAGTATGTGCCGAAGGCCGTGGCGCTGGGGCAGGATGACTTCCTGCCGTGGAAGCGCGGGGTGTCACTTTAATGCGGATAACAGTTCAGTTAGTCCCTTCATCCGGTGCAGGCGTAGCTCGGATGATGATCTCCGGTGAGGATGCTGCCTCTGGCTTGACATCCTTGGGACTGCTCGCTCGCAGAGCTTTATTCTGAGCACGCGAGATCTTCTTACGGGCTTCGTCAGCCTTGTCACCTTCCTGAACTTCACGTTTGATAACCTCGTTAGTCAGAACAGCCTTGATTTGCTCAGTCTCGATTCGAACCTCGGGAGACACCCTTCGAAGTTCGCGCCGAATAATGTCAAGCACCGGGTCCGTGAGAATCATAGCTCCAAGGAAGAAGCGACTGAGTGCTTGTTTCTGTGTGTGGTATTCACCGAGAACCGATCTTACCCAGCCCTCTTTGCACCACAGGTATAACAGATCGATATCGCTCTCGGAGCGAGAGTTGAGAGCGCAGAAATCGATGTTGATGACTAGTTCTTGGTCAATGGGTTTGGCGAAGACAATGTGATACACCCGCCAGCAAATTCCGTTGGTGAGGAGCACCCAGTCCACCCCTTGATTGGCAGCATAATCCACAGCCTGTTTCACATGAGCGTCCTTAAGCTCAAGACCAATCGCTTTGACCTCGATGAGGGTCTGCAATGTGCCGTCGATTTTTGTCGCGAGATCACAATAGGTTCCACGAATGGCATATTCAGATGTGACTTCTGAATACTTATCGTAACCAAAAACGTCGGCGAGCATGTCCTTGATGATCGTGACAGTGTCTGCCTCTCCCACGTCACGGGCCTTGGCACTCGCAAGGATAGGCTGGAAACGTTTGATACCTGCGACGAGTCTCTCTGCGACTTTTTTTGGAGCTGAGGCCATTTTCAATGATTCAGGTTTGTTGTGGGAGCCAAATTTAGCCGTCTGGCATTTTCATCGTAGGACGCAATGTCAAAGAGGCCGCTGGCTTTCTAGCTGTGTTTTAGCCTGATTATCCAAATCGCCAAAGAATATTTTGGCGGACATCCTAAAAAATTTACCAAAGAATGATGATTGCTAGAGAAAGGTTTCGGCCACGTGAGTGTCGTCACCCCTCCGTCTCCGCATGCAGCGCGATGCAGTTCCCCTCCGAATCCAGCACCTCCGCGCGAAACCCATACTGCCGGATCGAGTGCGCATCCGTCTGCACCGTCCCGCCATTCGCCCTCACCGCAGCCACCGCTTCCTTCAGCCGTCCATTCACATCAAAGTAGATCATGATGCCATCCGCCGAAGGCTTGAAATCCTTCACCACCGCCACGCATCCCTGCTGCCCGCCATCCGCAGTCGGCAGCATGCCAGTGGGCACACCACCCAGCACTTCCTTCCGAATTTCCCGCCCCAGCACGGCGGAGTAGAATTGGATGGCGCGGTCAAGATCGAGTGCGGGGATGTCGAACCAGACGAGGTTGGGTTTCATGGAACGCGATTTTGACGTGTTGAAACGTCAGAGGCAAGAGAAGTTGTGTGAGCAAGCGGTGACTAACCGGGTCACTCATAATGCGTCCACAACCGCAGCACTTTCACCGTATGCTCGACCTCATAGACCTGATAGACGAGGCGATGCTGGATGTTGATGCGCCGTGAATAGGCACCTTCCAAATCTCCCACCAGCTTTTCGTAGGGCGGAGGCGTCTGGAACGGATTCTTCGCCAGCACCTCCAACAAACGTTGCGCCTGGGATTTCAAATTTGAGGAGGCGATTTTCTTCGCATCCTTCTGCGCCTGCTTGGTATAGACGACGGCCCGGTTCACCAGCCGGGATTCTTGGAGGCTTTGGACAGAGGCTCGCGCAGGCCTTTGCGGATCGACTCGCGCATGCCGGGAATAGCCAGCAGATGCAGCGTCTCTTGAATGCTGCGCCAGTCATCTTCGGAGATGAGCACTGCATTGCCATTGCTGCCGGTGATCTGAATCGGCTCATGCGAATCCGCCGCTTCATCCATCAACTGGCGGAGCTTGGTGCGCGCTATGGACTCAGGCATCGAGGTCATGTATGAAGTGTGCAGGAAATCAACCTTGCCGTCAAGCCTCCGCCGTCTCTGATGCAGCGATGCACAAGCCGTTGCTCCTCGCCCTTGCTCTCGCCCTCCCCGCGCTGGCCAAAGACATCCCCGTCGCCGATGCCGCCGCCTTTTCAGAGGCCGCCAAAACCATCACCGCAGGCGACACCCTCATCCTCAATGACGGCACTTGGGCAGACGCCCAGCTCAAGCTCCACGCCACCGGCACCGCAGAGCAGCCCGTCACCCTCAAAGCCCAGACCCCCGGCAAAGTCATCTTCATCGGCGCCTCCCGCCTCTCAGTGGGTGGCTCCCACATCATCGTGGACGGCCTGTGGTTTCAGAATCCCACCGGCGAACAGGTCATCGAACTGCGCAAAGATTCCAAGCACCTCGCCAGCGATTGCCGCATCACCAACTGCGCAGTCACCAATGATACCCAGCTCACCTCCACAGCCTCCTCCCAGTTCATCTCCATCTACGGCGCACGCAATCGCGTGGACCACTGCTACATCGCCGGCAAGACCACCCAGGGCACCACCATGGTTGTCTGGCTCTCAAACGAGTCCCAAGATCAAGGCAAGCACCAGATCGATCACAATCACTTCGGCCCACGCCAGAGGCTCGGCAAGAACGGCGGCGAGACCATCCGCCTCGGCGACAGCAAGACCTCCATGCAAACCGCCGCCTGCATCGTCGAGCACAACCTCTTTGAGAAATGTGATGGCGAAGCCGAGTGCATCTCCAATAAATCCTGCGGCAATCACTACCGCTTCAACACCTTCAAAGGCGTCTCCGGAACCCTCACCCTTCGCCATGGAAACAGGTGCATCGTCTCCGACAATGTTTTTGACGGTGCCGGGGCCAAAGGAGCCGGTGGTGTGCGAGTCATCGGCGAACACCACATTGTTGCAGACAATCACTTCGAGAACCTCACAGGTGACAAAGAACGCAGTGCCTTATGCATCATGCTTGGCATTCCTGATTCACCAGCGAACGGTTATTTTCAGGTGAAGCACGCGGAAATAACACGGAACAGCTTCGTCAACTGCGCACATAACATCCTCATCGGTATGAGCGGTGACAAAAAGGCCACGCTTCCACCGATTGAAACTAGGATCAGCGACAATTACATCGACACAAGCAAGGGTGAAGCGTTTGAGTTTAAATGTGCTGTCGATGGCGTGACAACGAAGAATAACAGTGACAAGAAGAGCGGTCAGCCAGACAAGTTCCAATCCGAACCCACAGGCCCTTCCTGGAAGTAAAAATCACCCATGCGTACCAACGTCCTCCGCACCCCACTCACCTGCTGCTGCCGCAAACCCATGACCGGGTTCTACCGCGACGGCTACTGCCGCACCGGCCCCGGCGATGTCGGCCTCCACACCGTCTGTATCGAAGCCACCGAAGCCTTTCTGAATTTCTCCTATCTCAGCGGCAACGATCTCTCCACGCCCGCCCCCCAATGGGATTTCCCCGGCCTCAAACCCGGCGACCGCTGGTGCCTCTGCGTCACACGCTGGAAGGAAGCCCTCGACGCCGGATGCGCCCCACCCGTGTGCCTTTCAGCATCGCATGAGTCCTCGCTGGAGTGGGTGGATCTGGAAGATTTGAAAGCGCATGCGCTGGATGATCCCGGCGAAGCGATAGATGATGAATGACGAGCCCAGTCGTCCACCACAGGAACAAACAAGGTATGGCCGAAAAAGGGGAAAGAAGGTGAAAAATTAGAGGTCTAAAATGGGCCGAAAAATCAGATCAGGATTTTGACTTTTTTGTGCTCTTTGCGTTTTTTTGTGACCAATTCCCGGCCTCTGATTTTTTACACCTCTTTCCCCTTTTTCGGCCAATCCCATTCTGATTCCCCTCACCGGCTCGCCAAAAACTCCAGCACCCCCTGCGCCAGCACCTTGCTGATCCCCGGCACTTCCGCGATCTGCTCCGGCGTGGCTTTGCGGAGGCGGGTGACGGAGCCGAAGGTCTTCAAGAGCGCCGCCTTGCGCGTGTTGCTGATCCCCGGGCAGTCATCCAGCAGACTCTCCGCCACGCGCCGCCCCAGCAAAAGCTGATGGTATCCATTCGCCCACCGATGTGCCTCATCGCGAATCCGCTGCAGCAGTTTCAAAGCCCCACGTTCATGCGGAATGATGATCGGATGACTCTCTCCCGGTCGATACACTTCCTCATGCTCTTTCGCCAGACCAATGATCGGCAGCCCATGCAGCCCCAGCTTTTGCAACTCCGCCACCGCCACCCCGAGTTGCCCCTTGCCACCATCCACGATCACAAGGTCAGGCAGCCTCACAAATTTTGTGGGCTGCTTGGCGGGCGGCGCGCTCGGGTTCTCCTCATACGTCAGTCGCTTGCCGTCATTCTCCAGCCGGCGCATCACCTCCAGCGGCGGCTCTTGGGAAAAGTCAGCGTCATCGCCCGCCACCTTCCTCCCTTCCAGCAGGATGCGTGAAAAGCGTCGGCGGATCACCTCCGCCATGCTGATGAAATCGTTCTGCCCCGTCACCGATTTGATCCGGTAGCGGCGGTAGTTCGAGTTGTCCGGCACACCGTTTTTAAAGCGCACCATGCTGGCCACGCAGTGCGCCGTGCCGATGTTGGCAATGTCAAAGCACTCCATCACCAGCGGCGCCCGTTCCAGATGCAGCAGTTCCTTGAGCTCCTGCACATCCGCCATCGGGTTGATGCTGCGGATCACCCGCGCCCGCGCCCCTCGCTCAAAGGTTCGCGTGGGGATCAGCGTCTTCTTAAAGTCCTCCACCATGTCCCGCAGCTCCGCCGCTTTTTCAAAGTCCATCCGTGCCGCCGCATGCTGCATCTCCTCCTCCAGCGCCGTCACCAGATCCTTCGACTTCCCATCCAAAAAATCACACGCCTGCTCCACGCGCTTTTTGTAATCCTCCAGCGAAATGCGCAGGATGCATGGCGCGGAGCAGTTCTTGATGATGTCGTTGGAGCAGTGCTTGTAGTCCGCCTCTCCCGGCTTCAGCGGCCGGCACACCCGCAGGCCAAATTTCTTGTTCAGCCAGTTCAGCGTCGTGCGCAGCGCCATGCCATGCGGGAAGGGGCCAAAGTAGCGCGCGCCATCATCCTTCTTGAGCCTCGTGGTGGACAGGCGTGGGATCGCATCGCCCAAATGCACGCGCACCATGAAGTAGCGTTTGTCATCGCGAAAGCTCACGTTGTAGCGCGGGCGAAATTCCTTGATCAGCTTGCTTTCCAGCACCAGCGCCTCCGTGTCATTGCGCACCTCATGCAGATCAAAATCCCAGATGCTCGCGATCAGCGCCCGCGTCTTGCGGTCTGCCAGTTTCGACCGTGCCGGGGTGAAGTAATTCGCCAGCCGTCTCCGCAGATCCCGCGCCTTGCCCACATAGATCACGTTGTTGATCCGGTCCCGCATGATGTACACCCCCGGCACATGCGGCACATCACGCAGTTTGGCGACGAGATCAGGTTTCTGGCGGGTGGAGGACATGAGGAGGAAACAGAATGACGCAGAGGGAAGGTCAGGGCTGCGCCGTCAAGGGGTCAAGGGTGTGTAAGCGGTCAAGGCGCGACTCTTGACCCTCTTGACCTTTTGAACCTGCAACAACTGCCATCAACCTCACTTTCAATCATACGCATCACGCCAGCCGCCAAGGCGAAAAAGTAGCCTTGTTGCTGCGCAGCAAGGCCCCCTCGCCACCTCCGCCCCGTTCCTCCACATCCACGCATGCCCACCGCTGTTTTGCAGTCATGTCTCTAGACGGTCAGTCGAAGGCCCGCTAAAGCCAGCACCCCATGACGAAGAACGGGGGGCCACTTGAAACTTTAAACATCACTCGCCCACCACCCGCCACGGCTGCACCGCCTCCGAAATCCCCTTCAGTTGCATTGGCGGCATCGGCTCCGCCTGGCCTTACCGGTTGGTTGCTCAGCGCACGCGTTTCATCGTGTACGTGCCGTTGTCTAGGGAGCAGCGGTAGTCGGCCTTGAACTCATCTCCTTTGATCGTGCCCGCATAATGGTACAGTCCACCCGCCCAGTTCGGCATCCGGTGCTCTCCTTTGAAAGTGTAGCTGCCATCCCTTTGCTTCTGCACCTGATGCACCGCCTTGTAGCTCCCGCTCAGGATGGTCATCCATGTGGCGTGGTAGAAGAACTCATGGTCGCCTTGGCCATTGATGGCGTTGGAGGTGACGCAACGCAGCGCCCCTTGGTGACCTGTGGCCTCACTGTTCCAAGTACCCGCCCATCTGCTTTGCGGCAGACTGTTTTTGAAGGGGGCTGCGGAATCACCAGCCGTGGAGGGCACTTCGTATCCACCCTTTTTCCATGCCGACCGAAACGCAAACCCACACGAGGGCAGGACGGATGTCAAAATCAGACCAAGAGCGAGGCGAAGGAACAGAGCACGTTTCATGAAGGAGGGTGGAGTCCATACGAACGTCTCTCCAAGTCCGCCTATTTCGTCATTCCTGTCAGGAACCTTTTCCCGGCATGATCACCGCCAACCCAGCGCGAGGTGGTCCTTAGGCGCACAAGCCGCACCTGTGGGATGGGTGTGGAGACAGCCCGGCCGTCCACGAGCGCGTCGCAAACACCCACAGACCTTGATTACCTCTACCCTTCGTAGCGCGAAGTCGAGACAACCTTCTTCTTGCCCGCGCCCGTATTCACGTTACTAACCCCCAAGAACCTCAACCCACCTCAACACCATGGCCCATACCCTCCCCCCACTGCCGTACCCCACAGACGCCCTTGAGCCCACCATCGACCAGCAGACGATGGAGATTCATCACGGCAAGCATCACAACGCTTACGTCACCAATTTGAACAACGCCCTCGCCGGCAAGGCCGAACTAGAAGCGCTGTCCATCGAAGACCTCTGCAAAAACATCTCCAAGGTGCCAGCAGACATCCAGGCCCCCATCCGCAACAACGGCGGCGGTCACTTCAACCACTCCCTGTTCTGGAAAATCATGGGACCCAACGCCGGCGGCGCTCCTACCGGTGCCCTCGGTGACGCCATCACCTCCACCTTCGGCAGCTTTGACGCCTTTAAAGAAGCCTTCGCCAAAGCTGGTGCCACCCGCTTCGGCTCCGGCTGGGCCTGGCTCAGCGTGAAGGACGGCAAACTCGTCGTCAGCTCCACTCCAAATCAGGACAACCCCCTCATGGACGACAGCGGCACCCCGATCCTCGGCTGCGATGTCTGGGAGCATGCCTACTACCTCAAGTATCAGAACAAGCGCCCCGACTACATCACCGCTTGGTGGAACGCCGTGAACTGGACCGCAGTCGCTGCCAACTACACCGCCGCCCTCGGCTGATTCCCGCTTCCCGACGATCTCGTCTTCCCACAAAGCGCGGAACGGTCACCCCGTCCGCGCTTTGTCGCTTTCAGCTTCGCCACTTCAATCATCCGCCATTCGGAAAACACTGATCTAGGACCGCATCGATGGGAACGCCGCAGAGAAAGACTTTCAAAATCAAATCTCTGCGGCGTTCCAAACTCTGCGGTGTAAAGGGTTGGGTGCTTCCTTAGAGTTCGTCCTTTCCCCAATGTCCATGGTCCTCCATCGCCTCCGCAACGGCCTGATCTACTCCCAGGCCTTCGCAGAATACTTGGAGTCAAAGCACAACATCGAGTCCATCGGCCACCCGGGTGACGTCCTGCACATCGACTACGTGCGCTGCGCCCAGGGCGAGCTCAGCGGTCAGGAATGGTGCCAGCTCACCTGGATCAGCGGTGCCCAAGCCGCCACCGAGCATCGCCACCAGCTCGGCGGCACCGAAGTTTACATCCATCGCCAGGCCATGCGCGGCCTCAAAAATCGCCTCCTCCATTTTGACGGCACCCATGTGGTCGTTAAGCAGTAGCCATGACAAATGAAAACCGAATGAGCCCTGTCACGAAGACCCGCCCCACGCATTCCTTCGTCATTCTCCCCCAATGCCCACCCTAGCCGACATCGGAGAAGACAACCTCATCCGCAAGCTCATGCGCGGCGTGAAGCTCGACGGCGATGTCATCGCCGGGGCAGGGGATGACTGCGCCGTCGTCCGTAGCACCAAGCACGAGCATACCCTGCTCAAAACCGACGCCCTCGTGCAGGACGTCCATTTCACGCTGGAGACCCCGCCAAAGCTCATCGGTCGCAAAGCCATCGCCCGCGTCGTCAGCGACTTCGCCGCCATGGGGGGAACCCCCCGCCATGCCATGATCACCCTCGTGGCACCTCCCACCATGCAGGTCGAATTCCTCACCGACATCTATCGCGGAATGCGCGCCATCGCCAAGGATTACGGCATCAACATCGTCGGCGGTGAAACCTCACGCGGACTCGTCCTCATGCTCTCCATCTCCATGACCGGCACCGTGCCCTCCAAACGCTGGCTCTCCCGCAGCGAAGGCAAAGCAGGCGATGTCCTCCTCGTCACCGGCCGCCTCGGTGGCTCCATCACCGGCAAACACCTCAAATTTCAGCCCCGCCTCGCAGAAGGCCGCTGGCTCTCCGAAAATGCCCATCCGCATGCCATCATGGACATCAGCGATGGCCTCGCCAAAGACCTCCCCCGTCTCGCCCTCGCCAGCGGCACCCATTATCAGGTGAATGTTGCCTCACTGCCCTGCACCCCCGGCTGCACCTTCGATCAAGCCTGGGGCGACGGCGAAGACTATGAGCTCCTCCTCGCCGTCAACCCACGGAGCGTAAAATCCCTGCTGCCCAAATGGCGCGCCGCCTTCCCCAAGCTTCCCCTCACCATCATCGGCAAACTCGTCCTCCCCGGCGAAGGCCGCCCTCCCGACTTCGAGAGCACCGGCTGGGACCACTTCGCGCTCAGTGCTGACGCATGATCACCCTGCAGACAGCCGACGACGCCCACGCTTGGGGTATGCAGCTCGCGCCGACCCTTGCCGCCGGGGATGTCATCGCCCTCTGCGGCACCCTCGGTGCAGGCAAGACCCAGATCACCCGGGGCATCGTCGCCGGCATGCACTCACAGGCCGCAGTCACCAGCCCCACCTTCACGCTCGTTCACGAGTACCTCGACGGCCGTCTGCCCGTCTTCCATTTTGACTTCTACCGCATGGACTCCGCCGCCGAAGTCATCGGCATCGGCTGGGACGAGTTCCTCACCGAACCCGGCATCATCATCGTCGAATGGGCCGACATGTTCCCCGACCTCCTGCCGCCCCACACCCGTTGGTTTCACATCAATCCCCAGCAAGACGGCTCACGAATGGTGAGTGAAGGCGCAGCTAAATAGCTCTGCGACGTTGATTCGACAGGATTAACAAGAATGCAGGATGATGCAGGATTGAGGCGTCGTGATTTGAAATCTCGACCTCGAAGCGATTTTTGAATCACTCTCCAATCATTTTGTTAATCCTGCGATCCTGATAATCCTGTCCAAATCGGCTCCCTGCCGCCACCGTGTCTTAGCTGCATTGATCAGACAGGATTAACAAGAATGCAGGATGATGCAGGATTTGGTCGTCGTGATTTGAAATCTCGGCATTGAAGCTGTGCCTTTAAATTAGTGTCTGAAAATTTTGTTAATCCTGCGATCCTGTTAATCCTGTCCAAATCGGCTCCCTGCCGCCACCGTGTCTCAGCCGCATTGATCAGACAGGATTAACAAGAATGCAGGATGATGCAGGATTTGGTCGTCG
>NZ_JAQSEA010000226.1:0-7734 GCF_029946185.1 Prosthecobacter sp. | reverse complement strand
TTAAATTAGTGTCTGAAAATTTTGTTAATCCTGCGATCCTGTTAATCCTGTCCAAGCTGGCTTCCTGATGCCCCCCACACTCCTCGCCCTCGATCTCTCCACCGCCCACGGCAGCATCGCCGTGGTTCGGGGCGATGACGTGCTGTTCCGCTCCTCCTTCCAGTCCGAACGCTCACACAATGCCCAGGTCTTCGCGCCGCTCCGCGAAGCCCTCGCTGCCGCTGGCAATGAACTCACCGGTATCGTCATCGGCAACGGCCCCGGTTCCTACACCGGCGTGCGCATCGCCATTGCCGCCGCGCAGGGTATTGCGCTCTCGCGAGACATCTGGTGCGTCGGCTGGTCTTCGCTCACCGCGCCGGACTTGGATGCGCCTGCGAGTTATCCCGTCATTGGCGATGCCCGCCGCCAGAGCTTTTACCTCGCCCGCGTCGAAAGCGGCAGGCTGCTGCCCGATCTCGAAATCGTCTCCGCCGAGGCCGCCCGTGAGCGCGTCGGTGAAGGCATGAACTGGTTCACCTTCGATGCCAAACCACCGCTCGATCTGCCCGCCCTCCGCTCCGCCAGACCGGATGCCGTTCACCTCGCCAAAATCGTGCAATCTTTGAGCGCCGACGAACTTGCAACGCTCATCGCTCAGCCTCTCATTCCCCACTACCTCGCAGAAGCCTTCATCACTCTGCCAAAACGCCCCGCCCACTCTCCCACACCATGACTCCCGAACCCATCACCAACCACGTTTCCGAATGGGGCGAAGGCCCCATCTGGCACGGCGACCGCCTCCTCTACGTTGACATCGAAACTCACAAGATCATCGCCTTCACGCCCGCGACGGGTGAAGAAAAGATCTGGAACGTCGGCCAGCGCGTCGGCACCGTGGTGCCACGTGCCAGCGGCGGCCTCGTCTGGGCAGGTGACAACGGCTTCTTTTTCCTCGATGAAGCCACCGGCCTGAGCACCGCCATCGCCGATCCCGAGCCGAACCTGCCGGAGAACCGCTTCAACGATGGCAAGTGCGATCCTGCCGGACGTCTCTGGGCCGGCACCATTTGCCTGCAAAAGCACGCCGATGCCTCGCTCTACTGCCTGCACACTGATCTCAGCGTCGAAAAGAAGTTCGGTCCCGTCACCAACTCCAACGGCATCATCTGGAGCCGTGACACGCGGACGATGTACTACATCGACACCCCCAGCAAAAAGATCCGTGCCTTCGACTTCGACAACGCCACCAGCGCCATCACCAATGAGCGTGTGGTATGGGATACCAGCGACGATCCCTCCTCGCCGGATGGCATGACCATCGACACCGAAGACCGTCTCTGGATCGCCTTTTGCCACGGAGCCAAAGTCGTCTGCTTCAATCCCGCCACGCAGAAGGTGGAGCAGCAGATCGACTTCCCCTGCGTCGAAACCACCGCCTGCGCTTTCGGTGGTCCCGATCTACGCGATCTCTACATCACCACCGGCAAGAAGCCCGATCTTGAGGAACCCCTCGCCGGACGCCTCTTCGTCTGCCGCCCCGGTGCCCAAGGTGTGCCTGCGGCCGCGTTTGGTGGGTGAGTCAGAGAATGCCAGGTGACAGGCGCTCAAGCTGTGGCCAGATAGGGGCATGATGCGTCCTGTTTTCTTCCTATCAGTCCTATTGGCCCTGCATGCCTCGCATGCCGAAGTGACTCCCCAGAAGGTGGATGTGTGCATCTACGGCGCGACCCCGGCGGGTATTGTCGCGGCGGTGGCGGCGAAGGAGGAGGGCTGCACGGTGATCATCATCGAACCGGGCCGCTGGGTGGGCGGCATTCTTGGCGCGGGCATCAAGCCTATGCAGGACTGCGCGGCACCGCAGGCGGTGGGCGGGCTGACGACGAGCCGCGTTTTCAAACTGGGAAAGCAACCTCCCGCCATTCGAGAGGCGTTTGCGACTTGGCTGGAGGAGGAGAAGATTCCGGTGCTCTTCGAGCATCGCGTGCAAAAAGTGGAAAAGACTGGCAAGGCGATCACGAAACTCGTGCTGGAACTGGCTCCACCAGACAAAAACGGGGTGCCCGCATCAAAGGCCACGCAAGCAGATGCGGCGGTGGTCGAGGCCAAGGTCTTCATTGATGCCAGCTATGAGGGCGATGTGATGGCGGCGGCGAAGGTGCCGTATGCGGTGGGTCGTGAAGCGGCATCTGCCTTCAACGAAGAACTCGCTGGCGTGGGGCCAACGACGAACTGGACCCCCATCGATCCTTATGTGGTGCAGGGCGATGCAAAGAGCGGTCTGCTGCCGTTGGTGGATGCAGATCATGGTCTGCCGAAGGGCTCGGCGGATGATTACACGCAAGCGTACAACTATCGTTTCTACGTGACGCGGGATCCGGCAAAGCGCATTTCGTTTGAAACACCGGCAGGCTATGACGCCAAGGATTTTGAAGTGGTCGGGCGCTACGTGGAGCACCTCGTCCGTACCACGGAGGGCGGAGAGGGGAAACTGCTCAAGCGGCTGCGGGACATCTTCCCCGGCTGGCTCAACAGCGGCGAGTACAACTACAAGCGCGATTCCTTGGTCACGATCGCACCGCTGGGCGTGAGTCGTTACTATCAGGATGGCAACTGGGAGGCCAAGTCGCGCATCTGGCGGCAGCACAAGGACTACCTCAGCGGGCTACATCACTTTTTGAGCACAGATTCGCGCGTGCCGGAGAAGTTCCGCAATGAGACAGCGGCGCTCGGGTTGGACAAAACGATGCATGCGGATACGGAGGGCTGGCCGAATCAGCTCTATGTGCGCCTGACGCGGCGCATGCAGGGGCCCTATGTGCTGACCTTGGCGGATGTGTGGAACAAGACGCAGGTGGAGGACAGCGTGGGGCTGGCGCTCTACGGCGTGGACATCTACCCCGTGCGTCGTTATGCCGTCGCTGATCCGGTCACCGGGCAGATGGGCGTGGCGACGGAGGGGAACATGTTTGTCGGTGGCTCCCAAGGCACTGGGCACCCCTATCCCATTCCGTACCGGGCGCTGACGCCGAAGGCTGCGGATTGCACCAACCTGCTCGTGCCCGTGTGTTTCTCGGCCAGCTACATCGCCTACGCCTCGGCGCGCATGGAGCCGGTGTTCTGTGTGCTGGGGGAATCCGCCGGTGTGGCTGCTGCGCAGTCCATCCATACCGGGGTGGCCGTGCAGCAGCTCGATGTGGCAAAACTGCGCAGCCGATTGCTGGAACGCGGCCAGATTCTGGCATGGACTGGACCTACCGTTCGACACTCTGGCGTAGAGGCGGGAGAATGGGAGTCGAAGGAAGCTTGGAGCGAAGCCAAACCGGGCTGGGAGTGGCTGTTTCCTTTCATCGATGCTGACAAGGACGGCAAGATTTCAACGAAGGAGCATGCGGCGTTTCAGGAGTATAAGAGGGAGAATCCGGATTGGGTGAAGAAGCTGAAGAACTGAATAGCAGGCACGAATGGCGCTTGATTAAGGCGGGTGTCGAGGAAATCATCCATTCACTGACGAAGCCGAAAAGTGTCACGGAGCGCGAGACTTTAGTCCGCTGCAGGTCGTCCGCGTGGGACGTATGATGGCTCTCACTGAATGCCGCAAACACGGTGGTACCCGGTGTCGCGAAAGCAGCATGTCAAAGCGGAGCAGGTGTGTGCTGCGGAGTGCAGCGGAATAAATTCCGCGCTCCGAGGAGCGCTGCGCGCAAGCTGTGATTTTCACGATCTATGCCCTTAATCAAGTGCCATTCATAGCAGGCACTTGCTCCTGAATGAAAGGGCTTCGCTGCGCGACCTCCAGAAAAGACGGGGTCGGAGACCCCCTCGCCTTGGCGCTCGGCTAATACGGCGTGCCTTCGATGATGACGGGGGCTTTGCGCCGGACTCCGATGTACACGGGGGAGCGCTGGCGTTCGAGATATTTGTGCTGGAAGGGGAGCTCGGTGTTGAAGGCGTGGAAGTGCCAGGGACCGTCGTCGGTGCGGATGGAGTATTGCAGGGCGCGGCCGCCGTCGAGGAGGGTGGCGTGCTGGACGTCGAGCTTGCGGGCGATCTCGGTGACTTCGCTGACGTTCATGACGCCGCCGTCACCCGAGAGGACGAAGACGATGGTGCCGTCCTGACGCATGCCGACGAGGGAGCGGTAGCTGATCTTGTTGCCGTCGTAGAAGAGGTCAGGCTTCAGGTCCACGTAGGAGAAGGTGGTGTGGTTCTTCATCACGGAGGGATAGACCTGGCAGCCTTCCTGGATGAGACCGGGGACTTCATTGAGGAGGGACTTCGGCCCGCACCATGGGCGGCCGTCTTTGACGAAAAAACAGCCGCTCCAGTCGCCGAAGGGTTGATTGACCTGACGCCCTTCGTGATAGACCCAGCCCATGGGGCGGCCTTTGGGATCGCGGAAGTTCGCAGTGATGGTGAACCAAAAATTCCCATCTGCCATGCGCTCGCGTGCGGTGGTGAGCGCAAACTTGGGCTGGAAGGTGGTCATGAAGTCGAAGCGCTCGGCGGAGAGGGTGACGACCTGGACTTCCGCCCCGAAAACACGCTGGGCGATGCTGGCCAGCGTGCCGCCCTGACGCCGGACTTTGAGGGTGGCCCAGCGCATGCCGGTTTCGCGATGGCGCTCGATGAGGGCCGTGTCGAGATCTCCGGCGGTCAAAGCGGCCGCAGGTTTCCACTCGCCACGTTTGGTGAGGATCTGGAGCGGTTGCTTGGAGTCGCGCACACTGACGGCGACGAGATTGCTGTTCAGATTGAAGAATACCTCACCGGCAAGCCATGCCAGCAGCGCGCCGGCAATGGCGAGCAGCAGAAGCAGTTTCAGGCATCCGCGTTTTCTGAGCATGGGAATGGCAGCATGGAGAACAAGTCGGGCGCGATCAAGGGCCGATGTGACGCAGGTGAATGAAGATTGATTCGCATCGATGCCTGTACAAGCTGCGTGCGCATGAAATTGAAACTGTTCTCCGCATTGTGGCTGCTCATTTCTCTCAACCTGCAGGCGCAGGCACCCGCGCCAGTGCTCACGCTCAAGGCAGTCACCAATCATCCCGATGCCTTGTACAAGGTGGGTGAGACGGCAACCTTCACCATTGAGGCGCTGCTAGACGGCAAGCCGTTGGCGGATGGGAAAGTGGTGTGCGTGTTATCGAAGGATGGCGTGCAGCCCCAGCCGCCGCAGACGCTGAATGTGAAGGACGGCAAGGCAACGCTCATCGGCAAACTGGACGAACCCGGCTTTCTGCTGATGCGCGCCACGAGTGACAAGGCCTCCACCATGGCCGCTGCGGGCTATGATCCGCTGCAGCTCAAGCCTAGCATGCCGGTGCCGGAGGATTTTGATGTGTTCTGGGATGCGCAGAAGGCGGAACTGGCGAAGGTGCCGGCGAAGGCGACGCTCACACCCGTGACAATGGCGGTGCCGAAGGGCATGGCAGCCTTTGATGTGCAGATCGACTGTGCGGGCGGCAAGCCGGTGAGCGGGTACTATGGCAAACCGCTGCAGGCCAAGCCGAAATCTCTTCCGGCAATCCTCCACGTGCACGGCGCGGGCGTGCGCAGTTCCACGCTCGGCAGCGTCTCATGGGCGCTGAACGAAGGCGGGATGCTCTCCATGGACATCAACGCGCACGGTTTGCCCAATGGGAAGCCCAAGGAATTCTACGATGCGCTGGCAGCCGGTGAACTGAAGGACTACCGTTTCGAGCACAACGAAGATCGCGAGAAAATTTACTTCAAAGGCATGTTCCTGCGCTTGATCCGCGCGATTGATTTCCTCACCGCGCAG
Source organism: Prosthecobacter sp. (assembly GCF_029946185.1). GTDB lineage: Bacteria > Verrucomicrobiota > Verrucomicrobiia > Verrucomicrobiales > Verrucomicrobiaceae > Prosthecobacter. The sequence continues at coordinate 1,967 of NZ_JAQSEA010000226.1, read as the reverse complement.
CCGGAGTGGGATGGCAAGACCCTCATCGTCTATGGTTCGAGCCAGGGTGGGTTTCAGGCCTTTGCTGCGGCGGGCCTCGATGCGCGGGTTTCATTCATCTGCGCAGGCGTGCCTGCGGGCTGTGACCACACCGGCAGCCAGGCCAATCGCATCAGCGGCTGGCCGAAAATTGTGCCCATGGATGCCGAAGGCAAACCAAACGCCGCCGCATTGCAGGCAGCGCGTTACTTTGACAACGTCAACTTCGCCATCCGTGCGAAGTGCCAGGGCGCGGTGGTGACCGTGGGCTTCATCGACACCACCTGTCCGCCGACCAGCGTGTATGCGGCCTATAACGCGCTGACGATTCCGAAAGCGATCCACAATGACATTCTCTCCGGCCATACCAACACACCGGCGGCGAGTAAGTTCATGCAGGCGGCAGCCCTCAAGCATGTGCGGGAGAACAGGTCAAAGTGATTAGAATGGCGTCCACCGCCACAAAGGCGGTGCGAGAGCGTATTTAAGAGTGCGATTCTATCAAAGAAAATGCGAATTTTAGAGACATAAAGATTAGGCTAGGGTAAAAACCAGTCTTCATTCTTTATGAAATCTAGACTCCCTCTGTTTAAATCCATCGCGTTTATCGCCAGTCTCAGCCTCATCGGCGTTTCTGGTTTGACTGTCCAAGGTCAGGAAGCCAAGGCCAAAGGCAAGCCTGCCCACAACAAGAAAGGTGCGGCCCCGACGCCTGCCTCTCTGGTGAAAGACATGAAGGCCTCCGTCGCCTTCATCGCCAAAAACTCCAAGGACATTAGCCCCAAGTCCAAGCAGGCAGTGCCATTCTATTCGGCTCTGAAGTCCACGGCGAAGGGACTAGATCTGTTGGAAAAAGGCATTGCAGACAAGAGCCCGGAGATGCTCAAAGGTCTGGACGCCACCGGCGAAGGTGTGACGCAGCTTGCCACTACCTGGGCAATCATTCGCGGCGCTCATCCGAAGTCCCAAGTGGGTCGCGGCGTGAAATCCCTTGATGCTGCTTATGAGATGTACCTGACTCATTACGGTCCTTCCGTGGCAGTCCTGAAAAAGGGCGGCAAAAAAGGCAAGCTCACCGATGCAGAACTGGCTGAAATCGAGAAGGCTGGCCCACAGATGGAAGAGCTGATCGGCAATCTCAAGCAGGCTGCGGCCACTGCAAAACCCAAGTCCTACCAGTCCCGCATGATTGGCGATCTCATCGGTCTTGCGACGAAGATCCTCGGCATCCAAGGCACTGACCGCGGCACCTATGCCAAGTATCAGTATCAGACCGGCCGCCTGAGAAACTCCCTCGGTGCTTATGGCAAAATCACCAAGTGCTACTACCCAGACTACTACCAGTCCTCATGGGGCAAGCTGACGCCGATCGTCAATGTGCTGGCCTCCATCTTCGGCGCTTCCTCATGGGGCTACTATGACGGCTGGAACTACTATGACTCCAGCATCTCCAACTACGGCGAATACTACGAGACCACGTCCATCAGCATGTCCATCGAGGTGAGCGAAGTCTCCACCTATGAGGAATCCGTGGAAAGCTACAGCGAAGAATTCGCCACTGAAGAAGACTCGGAAGACGAAGAAGAGATCGACGAAGAGCAGGAAGAAGACACCGACGACGACGACGACCAGTCCCTCTCTGACGAAGCCGCTGACTGCGAAGACGACGACGACGGTGACGGCATCTCTGACGAAGAAGATGACGATGACGACAATGACGGCACCAGCGACGAAGAAGACACTGACGATGACGGCGACGGCGAGTCCGACGAAGAAGACGCTGACGACGACGAAGAAGAAGAAGGCGAAGACGAAGATGAAGATGAAGATGACGGCGAAGACGACGACTGCGACGGCGCTGCCGATTGCGACGACGGCGACTGCGAGCAGTAATCCTTCGTGTTGAGCGTTTCTTTCTGAAACAATTCCCAGCGCATGGTCTCCGGACC
>NZ_JAQSEA010000225.1:20853-22769 GCF_029946185.1 Prosthecobacter sp. | reverse complement strand
GTATGGCAGACAATTCCGGGCAGCAAACCCAGCACGCCTCAATGCCACGCCGGGTCCCAGCAGCGTCTACATCGTGCCCCGCAGCACGCCTCTGCCGCACGCTTCTATGGGTGCCATCATGCGATTGACTGCTGCCTCCGAAAACCACTTCAAACTCTCTTAACAGACTGCCATTCATTCAGACTCATGTTCATCTGCTCTTGCTATAAGATCTATTTCTCTGCTCCCTCTGCCCCTTTGCGGCAAAACCGAAAAGTTTCCGCGGCTTTCAAAGCTCATGAGCCATGAGTGCCTTCACACGCCCATTCCGGAAATCAGTTTCGGAAAATGCTTTATTTAACAAAAATGGCAGTCTTGTGCAGGTCACCTCAAGCCATCACCCCCTTCACCGGGCTGTGCTCCTCCACCCCACTCAGCCTCTGATCCAGCCCCTGAAACTTGAAGGTGAACTTGCGGTGATCAATCCCCATGAGGTGCAGAATCGTCGCGTTGAGATCATTGATGTGTACCGGGTCCTTCGCCACGTTGTAGCTGAAGTCATCCGTCTCCCCATACTCGATGCCACCCTTCACACCGCCACCCGCCATCCACATGGTAAAGCAGCGCGGATGGTGATCCCTCCCATAGTTCTCTTTCGTCAGCGTGCCCTGTGAATAGACCGTACGTCCAAACTCGCCCCCCCACACCACCAGCGTGTCCTGCAGCAGCCCTCGCTGTTTCAAATCCATGATCAGCGCCGCACACGCGCGCTCCGTATCCTCCACCTGACCGCGCAGCAGCTTCGGCAGGTTGTTGTGCTGGTCCCAGCCACGATGCAAAATCTGCACCACCCGCGTCCCACGCTCGATCAGCCGCCGCGCCATGATCGCGCTATGCGTAAAGCTGCCGCTCCGGTTCACATCATCCCCATACATCTCCAGCGTCGCCTTGCTTTCCTTGCTCAGATCCGTCAGCTCCGGCACGCTCGTCTGCATGCGGAAAGCCATTTCATACTGCGCGATCCGCGTCTGAATCTCAGGATCGCCAATGCGCCCGTGATTGATGCTGTTAAGCTTGTTCAGCGCATCCATCATCGTGCGCCGGTTGCTGCCATCCACCCCCGGCGGATTCTTCACATACAGCACAGGGTCGCCCTGCCCTCGCAGGGCCACCCCGCTGTACTTCGTCGGCAGAAATCCGCTGCTCCACATGCGCGTAAACAAAGCCTGCGCCTGACTGGCCGCAGGAAAGCTCGGCGTGAAGACCACAAACGACGGCAGGTCATTGCTCTCGCTCCCCAGCCCATACCCCAGCCAGGAACCAATGCTCGGCTTGCCCGGCACCTCGCTGCCCGTCATGACAAACGTACACGCCGGGTCATGATTGATCGCCGTGGTGCTCACACTCTTGATCACCGCGATCTCATCCACAATCTTCGCCGTGTGCGGCAGCAGCTCGCTCACAAACCGTCCGCACTGCCCATGCTGCGCGAACTTAAACATGCTCGGTGCCACCGGAAATCGAGCCTGCCCACTCGTCATCGTCGTGATCCGCTGCCCATTCCGAATGCTCTCCGGCAAATCCTTGTCGTAATGCTGCTGCAAATGCGGCTTGTGGTCCCACAGATCCAACTGCGACGGCGCACCATTCATATGCAAATAGATCAGCCGCTTCGCCTTCGGCGCGAAATGTGGCAGCCCAGGCAACGCCGGTTGAACAAGGTTCGACGCCCCGCTCGCAAACTCCTCCCCCAGCATGCTCGCCAGCGCCACCCCACCCACCCGCAAGCCCGTCTGGCCAAAAAACTGCCTGCGTGTCTGACTGCGGTGATATTCAAGGAAAGGATCCATAGAGACAAAACGCAGGCAAACAGCAGAGGCTTACGCCAGAACAGCAAAGTACTCGTGAGCTTTAGCTCACTCTGGGACGCCCCGCCA
>NZ_JAQSEA010000225.1:0-20753 GCF_029946185.1 Prosthecobacter sp. | reverse complement strand
GCTCCAGAAAGTACTCGTGAGCTTTAGCTCACTCTGGGACGCCCCGCCATTTCCAGAAAGTACTCGTGAGCTTTAGCTCACTCTGGAACGCCCCGCCAGCTCCAGAAAGTACTCGTGAGCTTTAGCTCACTCTGGGACGCCCCGCCATTTCCAAAACAAGCGAAAGCACGTGAAAACTTGATTTCGGCATTGGCGCTCTTCCCCTCACCTCCATCACCGAAACAGCTTCTTCTCCACCACCGGCCCATTCACCACCACCCGCCGCTTCGCAAAATCCAGCACCATGATCGCATCCAGCTTGGCACCCTTGATGTGCTGCTGCCCGGACTGCACCGTCGGGTCCCCTTCCAGCACCACCTCCGAAGTTGAACTGCGGAAATGAATGCGCTGCGCAATGCCGAAGAACGTCCCGTCCTTCGTAATCACCGTGATTTTGCTCCATTTATCAGCACGTGCCAGGCTCGGCCACGTTTGCTTCTCCTGCTTCAGGTAAACCAGTTCCTGCCCTTGCAGCAGCACAAAGGGAAATTCATTCACCGCAAGCTGCCGCCTCGTGTCGTCGATAGAACCCAGATTGTCATCCGAAGTGGAACCCGCAGCAATGGCCAGCAGCGACGTCACCATGCCCATGAGATCCCCCGCCCTGCCCGACAGTCCCGAGCTAGGTCGTTTGGCCTTGGCCGATCCCTTCGGCAACTCCTCCTCGCGAATAAAAAGACTGCGCGGAATGGTTTTTCCACCTTGCACCTCCAGCATCGGCCCCGGTCTCGCCGCCCACTGCTTCAGATCCGGAAACGGCAGGTAGTCCAGCGGTTCCGAGGTCAGCGGATTCCCCATCCGGTGCACCGCATTGTAGGCCATGGAGCCCACATGCATCTTGCAGGAAGTAAGCGAAAAGAGGCAGCTGATGAGCACCGGCAGCACGCGCCGGACATTGTTCCAAATCATGCCGCAAGGCTGCCTTCTGCCAAAGGTCGTGCAAGCATTGATTTCGTCCGCCGCCACATCATCACTCCACCCACCATCACCAGCACCAGCGAGATAAACTGGTACCCGCTCAGCCCCAGCCAGATCCTCGGCGTATCGCGCATGAACTCATGCCCAAAGCGAAACACCCCATACGCCGTGAGGTAGAGAAAGAACAACCGGTCACGCAGCAGCCCCCGCCGTTGCAGCAGCAGAATCACCGCAAGCATGACCACCTGAAACGCCCCTTCAACCAAAGGCGCAGGCCAGCGCGCCATGCCGTGGATGTCTCGCACGGCAAACACCCAGGACGTCGGCCGCCCCAGGCAGCAGCCATTCACAAAGCACCCCACCCGCCCCAGCAGGATGCCCACCGGCACGATCACCGCAAAGGCATCGCCCGTGGAGTGCCGGTGCCCCACCAGATGCTTCACCCATTCCACCCCTGCATACGCACCCAGCAGCCCCCCCAGCACCGACTTGCCGGTGGCCCAGCGCAGCAGCCGGTCCGGCTGCGACCACTCCAGCCAGCCCTCCGCCAGCAGATAGGCGATCTTCGCCCCAGCAAAGCCCCCGATCAGCGCCCCCAGATAGATCAGCAGCAGATCACTCTGCCCCTTCGCCCGCCGATACCAGAACACAGCACCAATCAATATACCAGCCGCCATGCACGCCGCATACACCGGGCTGCCAGGAATGAACTGATGCTGCGGCGCGGCGTTCACAGCGACTCGCGGGTGTCGGCAAAGCCGGAGTAGTAGCGGCAGAAGGAGTCCAGCTTGCCATCCGGCCGGATCACATGCGTGCAGCAGCGGTCAATGCGGTCCTCATCCCACGTCCACGCATCCATAAAAGGCTTCACCATCAGGCGAAAGGCCATGCTCCGCGTCTGCTCCATCGTTTTGAGCAGTTCGCCCAGCGGCTCGTTCTCGCAGCCGCACTTCGCCAGATCCGCCAGCGTGTAGTGGATCTTGTCCTGCAAAAATCCCTGCAACTTGCTGAAGTCCAGGAAGTCACTCACATGAAACACCTGCTCTTCCCGGCGGATGAGGTAGCCAATCGTCGCACAATTCGGATCGCCACACGGCAACGGCGTGAAGTCCTCATAGCGGAGCTGCCCCTCCGACTGCTCCACCGCCGCCATCAAAATATCCGCCGTGTTCAGCCGCTGCTTCGTCGTCGGCGCTTGATTGCGACCGCTCAGAAACTCCGGCTGAAACGTCACGCCATGGATGTTCGCATCATCCAGCCCAAAGCGGATCGTCTGCCACAGGTGCGACAGATTTTCATGCGTCACCGTCACCGTCATCGCCAGCGTCACGGGAATGTTCGCCGCCGCCAGATTCGCCAGCGCCTTCCGCTTCACCTCCCGCAGATCCGCCCCACGCAGCGCATGGTGCCCCGCCTCCTGCAACCCATCAAACTGCAAATACACCTGCAAGCCACCGCTGCGGAAAATCTCGCCCAGCTCCTGACACAGCCCCGGCTCTTTGGCAAACCTCACGCCGTTCGAGTTAATCAAGAGGAAGTCGATCTTCTCATGCGCCTTCGCCCAGCGGCACAGTTCCGCCAGTTGTGGGTGCAGCGTCGGCTCACCGCCAGAGAGCTGCAAAATTTCGATCTTCCCTTTGCGCGCAATCACCCCATCCACCCGCGTCTGAATGTCCGCCATCGCAATCGCATCCACCTTCGAGCCAATGCCAATCGGCGAATCCGCATAGCACGTCGGACACGCGAGATTGCACGAGTTCACGATCTCGATCAGCGCCAGACAGGTGGACAGCGTCTCGATGGGATTCGTTCCCCGCCCCTCCGCATTGCGCCCCAGCGTGCCCGCCGTCTTGCCCTCCGCCGTGCAGCACGCCCCGCCCGAGCAGCAGCTATTCTCCTCCTTGCCCTGCGCCAACCAGTAAAACCGCGCATCCGAAGCGATGCACGCACTGAACTCCCCATGCGCGATGCAACGCCGCTTCATATACACCTTCCCTTCCATTTGTTCGACCGTCGCCGGGCATGGCTTCTGACACTGCGGACAGCGCGAGGTCGTGCGTTTGAGGAGGGTCGTGGTGGTCATGCTTAATTTCGAAATTGGAGACCGCAGGTCATGAAGTAGGTCACGTAGAGCAATACCCAGCCACCCAACCACAACAGCGTCCCTAGGCCCGGTCTTTGTTTGCTGATCTTGGAACTGCTGACCGCATGCAAAAGAAGAATGCCAAGGCCCGCCAGAGGCGGCAAGGATGAGTGATGGATGAGTCTCGCAGTAACACCGATGCCCAGAGAGATTGGCAGGAGCGTGGTCGAAAAGATCCAGGCGAACCACCAGAAGGTGAGGTTGGAGCGCGGTGAAGGCTTGGCCGACCGGGGTTGTTCGGGTGGTTCATCCATGCTCATGGGGAGACGCTCACCAGCATGATACAACCCACAAAAAAGGATACCAGCATCAAGCCCAGGCCACCTACGATCAGGCCAAAGGTCAACCAACCAGAGCCACCCTTGCTCAGTTTGACACTGGAAACAATATTCAGCACCAAAGCCACGCCTCCCAGCAGACACAAGCACACGATTGCCAACTCGGCATTCTTGTCTGCGGGAGACCCAACCAGCAGAAACAGCCCGCTTCCGGGAATGATCACGGTGGCAAACATCCAGGCAATCCACCAGAACCTATTCTTGCTGGGTGCTGTCGGAGGCAGCGGCGGCGGTATTGATTCTTCTGACATGGCTCAATGGAGTGGATTGATTAGGCAGTTACAACCGGAAAATAATGTGACCACCATCAATCCTGTGCCACCCAGAATAAGCAAATGCAGCTTCCAGCCAGTCTTTGGATCAAGCTTGAGGCTTGAACCCATAAGCAAGCCAACGCTGATCAAGCCCAGAACGAGTGTGAGGATAAACGCGGGTATGCTGAGTTGAGAAAACACGGCTCCAGCAACAGCAGGCAGCACGACGGTGGCGAATATCCACAGCATCCACCAAGTGCCTTTCTTCGGTAACGGTTGCTCGGTGTTTTCACTCATTTCCCCGATTCAATCCCGAACCACATCTTCCGGCAAGATGCATTACCGCCCCATCGTTCTCATGCGCCATGATCCGCCGCCTTTTTCTCTCACTCCTTGCCCTGCCCTGCCTCCTGAGCGCCGCCGATGCCCCGCCGAACATTGTCATGATCATCTCGGATGACCAGTTGTGGAGTGACTACAGCTTCATGGGCCACCCCGTCATCCAGACGCCAAACCTCGACCGCCTCGCCAAAGAAAGCCTCACCTTCACCCGCGGCTACGTCCCTTGCAGCCTCTGCTGCCCCAGCCTCGCCTCCATCATCACCGGCCTCTACCCGCATCAGCACAAGGTCACCAGCAACGACCCGCCCATCCCCACCGGCATGAAGCCCAGGGCCTTTCAAAGTAGCCCCGAATTCGATGCCGGCCGCGAGGTTGTCAGCAAGCACCTCGAAGAAGCCGGCACCCTGCCCACCATGCTCAAGGAAAAAGGCTACCTCAGCCTGCAAACCGGCAAGTGGTGGCAGAAGAGCTACGAGCGCGGCGGCTTCACCCATGGCATGACCCACGGCGGCCGCCATGGCGATGAAGGCCTCAACATCGGCCGCAAGACCATGCAGCCCATCTATGATTTCATCGGCGAAGCCAAAAAAGAACAGAAACCCTTCTTCGTCTGGTATGCCCCCATGATGCCGCATGATCCCCACACACCACCGCAGCGCCTCTTCGACAAATACAAGGACAAGGCCCCCAGCGATCACGTCGCCAAATACTGGGCCATGGTGGACTGGTTTGACGAAACCTGCGGTGAGCTCATCAAGCACATCGACGACAACGGCATGAAGGAAAACACCATCTTCGTCTATGTCTGCGACAACGGCTGGATCACCAACCCCAAGACCGGCCGCTACGCCGAGAAATCAAAGCAAAGCCAGTATGACGGCGGCCTGCGCACCCCCATCATGATCCGCTGGCCCGGCCATGTGCAGCCAAAAATGAGCACAGACCTCGCGCAGTCCCTCGACCTCGTGCCCACGCTGCTCAAAGCCGCCGACATCGCCCCCAAGAAAAAATTCCCTGGCATTGATCTCCTCGACACCGCCGCCGTCAGCGCCCGCAAGACCCTCTACGGCGAATGCTTCACCCACAACTTCATCGATCTCAACGTCCCCGCCGCAAGCCTCCGCTGGCGCTGGATCATCAACGGCCACGACAAGCTCATCGTGCCCGACAAGGCCAACCAGCCAGACGATGTCGTAGAGTTCTACGATCTGAAATCCGACCCCACCGAGGAAAAAAACCTCGCAGCCGAAAACGCAGACAAAGTGAAAGCGCTCACCGCAAAGCTAGATGTCTGGTGGAAGCCGTAAAGTACGACAGACACTCCTGTCTGTCGATCAGCGCTCACGCAGGCCGCTTCGTCATCGAACCAGCGGCAGCTCCTGTCTTGCAGCAGGCAGGCCGGATGAAGTTTCAGCGCAAGCGTCGAGTGCTTTTGAAGACGCTGCTTGGAAGTACGCAAGACACTCCCCCGTCTGTCGATGCCCAGCACACTCTCATACTCCCGTGAAATAACCACTGGCTCCCCCGCCTTGGATCGGCACACTTCCATGCTCCCCTCCAGTCATCCGAATTCGCGGACCTGGCAGACCTCATGCCCACTCGTCACTACCCCCAGATCTCGACTCCACCCATCGAGTCCGACACCGAATTCCTCACCGCCTTCCAGGATCACGAATTCGACCGCGACTTTCCCGAGGACATTTACCAACAATCCGCCTGCCACTGGACTCCACTGGATGTGTGCCAGATGGCCGCGCAGATGCTCGTCGAAAAACCCGGCACCCGCGTGCTGGACATCGGCTGCGGACCCGGAAAATTCTGCGCCATCGGCGCCACCGCCACCCTCGGCCACTTCACCGGCGTGGAGCAGCGCAGCCGGCTCGTCAAAGCCGCACGTGAACTGCTGGACCGCCACCGCATCACTCGCGTAGAGATCATCCACGCCAATATCACCACCGTGTCATTTGAGGCCTTCGATGCCTTCTACCTCTTCAATCCCTTCGAAGAAAACATCCTGCCCATGCTCCGCATCGACCACGACGTGGAGATGCAACCCCAGCTCTACGACGACTACACCCTCCACGTGCAGCAGCAGCTTGAGCTAAAACCTCTAGGCACCCGCATCGTCACCTACTACGGCAGCTGCGCCGAAGTCCCCGAATGCTACACCTGCATCAAGACAGCCTACGACGGCACCTTGAAACTCTGGGAGAAAACCCTCTCGCATCTGGAAGATGCAGACGCTGACTCACCACCCGCCCCCTGTCGCTTCCCACATCTCGTTTAGTTTGGAGTTATAGCGTTTTCCAAAACAGATTTCCAGATAGAGGCCGTATTGCGACGCTCGACGGCGCTTGAAGGAATACTCGCACCGGGCAGGCGCACGCCCAGCGCAGGTAGGGCTGGCCGTCCGCAGCCAGCCGCCGTCGGACCTGTCCTTCGTAGCTCGACGCAGGAGAGCGAAGAAGGAAGCCCATGATCTGCCTACAAGAAACAGCCTGCTAAACGGAAATGAGTTTTGCGAACCGCTATTGCTTGAAGGCCACAGGCCTTCCGTATTTAAGCCCAGGGTCAGCCGAGCCTCAGCGAGGCGACCCTGGGTCAATGATCCGACTGACCGGGGAGCAAACCCAGCGCCTCCGTCGCGCACCGCGTCCTCCAGCAGCGTCTGCACGCCATACCGCCGCCGTGAAGGGCGTCCAAGCACCTCCAAAACTCACCAGCTTCACCTTGTCCAAAAGCCTGCCGCATCAATCTTCTCGATGACGCGCGAGTCCGAAACAAGGCGACATCACCCGCAAATCACTCAACACGCCGTCACACACGGAACCCCACCCGCCACCTCCGGCCCCACATACTTCCGCACCCCCGCGCTCCCTCCACGGCGAAACACCAGCGCCACCAGCGACAGCGTAGCCAAAGAACTCAGCGGCATCAAAATCGCCGCCAGCAGCGGACTCAGATACCCCGCCAGCGCCACGATCACAGTGACGATATTATACGTCACCGAAAATCCAAAAATCGCATGCACAGCACGGCGGTGCGTAGCAGCGATGTCCAGCAGGCTGCTCATAAACCGCATGCTGTGCCCCAGGAAATAAAAGTCCGCTTTATGCTCCAAAAAGCTGCGCCCCGTCACCGGACTTCCCGCACACGCAGCAGCATCAAAGGCCAGACTGTCATTGGCCCCATCACCAATGTACAGCGTACTTTGCGGCTCATGCCCGGAGATCCACGCCGCCTTTTCTTCCGGCGTGAGACTGTGCTGCCACTGCCTCGGATCAAGATGCAACTGCTCCGCAATCGCGGCCACCTTCGCCTCGCGGTCACCACTGAGAATGCTCACCCGTAATCCCCGCGATTGCAACTCCTCCACCTGCGCCAGAGATTCAGCACGCAGCGCATCACGAAAGCGGAACGCGCAGAGCGTCTCACCATCGCGCGTGAAGACAGCATCCGCAGACGAATCCACCGGCCGTGAAATCGCCCACACCCAGCCCTCATATTCACAGCGCAAACCCTGGCCAGCCTCTTCACTGACTTCAGCCTCAAGTCCCTCGCCGGCCATCCCACCCAGCGCATCAAACAGACTCCGGCTCACCGGATGCAAATTGCCGCTCGTCAGATGCCGCAGCATCTGGCGCGCCCTATCATCCAGCTCCTCCAACACCGCAGGATTCAGCAGCAGCGGATTTTCCAGCGTCAGCGTCCCCGTTTTATCAAACACCACCTGCCGCAGCCGCGTCAGCTTCTTCCACAGCCCCAGCGTCCGCACAAACACACCCTGATCAGCCGCACGACTCGCAGCAATGTCATCCGCCAGCGGCGCCGCCACCCCGAGTGCACACGGGCATGACACCACAAACACCGAGATCATCACCTGCACCGCACGCGCCCATTCGCCCGTCTGCCACCACCACCACAGGCCACCCACGACACCTGCAAATACAACGACAATCAAATACCCGCGCAGCAGTTTTTCCAGCCGCAGATCACGGTGCTCACCCCCGCGCCGCGCCTCCAGCAGCTTGTGCAGAGTCGACTCCTTCCACGCCTCCAGCGCCACCGCATTCAGCGCACGCGTGCCAGCATTCAGCGCCCCCGAAGGCAGCAGTTGGCCGCTGCTCCGCGTGCACGAATCACTTTCACCACTGATCCACTCCAGGCTGATGCTCGCATACGCATCCACCAGCTTCGCCGCCACCGGCACCGCCTGCCCCGGCTTCACCGTAAACGCCGCACCTGCTTCCAGAGCCTCCAGCATCTCCGCCTCAGGAATGGACGGATCTCGCAGCAGCCTTCGGCGATTTCTCACCACCGCCATCTGCTGCACCAGCCTGCCACCCAGCATCAAAAAAATGAACATCGCCACAAAATCAAAATACTTCAGCCCCGGCTCACCGCTCATCCACCCGATCAGCGAACCCGCATACGCCGCCAGAATCCCCAGCGTGATCGGTGTATCAATGTGCAGCACCCCCGCCCGCAGCGCATGCCACGCACGCATGCCGAAGTAGCTCCCCCCCACCAGCAGCGACAGCGTCGCCGAGGCCGCCGCCACTAGGTCAAAGGAACTCGCAAAGGCAAAGTCCGCAGGCATGCCAAAATACGCAGGCAGGGAAAACGCCATCGCATTCATCGCAAAAGCACCGCACACCCCCGTGCGCCTCTCCAAATTGTTATCACTGGCTTGTCCACCATCTGCACGCTGCATGCCCAGCAGATAGCCAAAGCGCTGCAGCTCACGTGCAAACTCCACCGGCTGGAACTTCCCCGGCTGCCACGCCATGCGCAGTTCACCGCTGGAAATATCCACATTGATTTGAGTGCCTCCCACTTTGGCAAACACCCGCTCAATCAGCCAGATGCACGCCATGCACGAAAGCCCCTGCACAGACACGCTCAGTTCAGCCGCCACATCCTCACTCACCCGCGTCGCCTCCGCCGCCAGCGCAGCCGTCTCCAGCCAGCCATAGTCCTGCTGGCGCATCGCCTGCGCCGGCACCGGCGGCAGGTTCAGCCCAGATTTGAGATCATAAAAATGCTCCAGCCCCTGCTGCTGCAGCAAATCATGAACAGATCGACACCCCCCGCAGCAGAACCCATCGCTCCGCGTGCTAGGCACCGGCGTCCCGCAATGCTGGCATATTGTATTCATAAATAGCCCCTCCTAGCATCAAGATAAACGAGATCGTGTTTAAAAAACTCGCGAGCGATCCAACTCCAAGCTGTCGGCGTCTCCTGCCCCCAAGGCAACACATGGAACCTTCCAAAACAGGAGCCTAAATCTTCCGCCATTCCACCCCGCCTCACACCAACCCCAAAGGGGTTGCCAAAATCCTTCGCCACTCCCCTCCGCCTAAAACCAACCCTGAAGCGGCTGCCACAATCATTCGCCACTCCACCCCGCCTCACACCAACCCCAAAGGGGCTGCCAAAATCCTTCGCCATTCCACCCCGCATCACACCAACCCCAAAGGGGTTGCGTAACATAGCCCAGGGATGCCGAGCCTTAGCGAGTGCTTCCCTGGGTCTTGCCACGCCAATCCGGAAAGCAAACCCATCACCCCGCCACACCCCATGCTCACCAGCAGCGTCTGCAAAGCGCCCCGCCGCACCCCCGCCGCGCTCAACGCCCCTTTTTAATGGTGTTACACTCATGGCATTCAATATCAGTTCATAGCATGGCAGCAGCTCGCCGCCGCACTGCTCCCAAAATCAAGCGTATCACGCAGCCGCCACGCCAGAATCACCGCCGTAACCAGCGCCAGCCCACGCTGCACCTTCCTCATCGTGGCAGGTTGCAGCCGTCCCCCCAGCAAGTGCAGCTGCGTCTGCGCCAAAAACAGCAGCGGCAACGTGCCCAACCCAAAGGCCACCGCAAACCCCGCCCCCTTCACCGCGCTGCCATTCGCCGTAGCCAGCGCCAGCATCATGTAAAGCGGCCCGCAGGGCAGCAGCGGAGTCGCCAGCCCGAGAATGGCCGCCCGCAGCGTGCTCTTCATCCGAAACGCCGCCGTCTGCACCCGGCGCAGCCCCGCAGAAAGAAAGCGCGGCTTCGGCAGCCACGCATCCAGCCCCAGACCCACGCACGCAAAAGCCAGCACCAGCAGCCACGGCAGCACCATGCCCGCGCCATGCTGAAAGAAGGCCAGCGGCACCGCACCGATCGCCCCGGCAATTGCGCCCGCAATCCCATAAGAGATCATGCGCCCCGTGTGGTACAGCGCCGTGCTCCTCATGAATCCACCCCCTTTGGCCGAAATCGCCCAGGAACACGACAACGGCCCGCACATGCCCACGCAATGCACACTCGTGACAATGCCAGCCACAAAGGCTGCCGCGCTGGTGTCGATCTGCATCATGCCGGTATCAGATGCTTCAGCGGCACGACCTCCGGCTGATTGTTAAACGCGATGTAAAACAGCACGCCCCACGCACAAATGAGCACGACAAAAGCCAGCACCACCCACAACCAGGGGCGGCGCGAGATCCAGCCGAGAGACTCACTTTTGGAGATATTGCTTGGCGTCGAGGTAGTCATTGGATTTGAGGGTGGGATCAGGACCGGCGAATTCGAAAGGCTTGGTGCGGTAGGTCTTGCCATCCTTCGTGTCGGTGATGCTGAGGCTGAACTTGAACGGGGCTTTGAAGGCACTCTCCGGCAGCGTAATCATGAGCGGCTTCAGCTCCTCATCCTGCGCGGCGATGGTCACCGGCGCGTCAGCCCCCGCTGCCGTCAGTCCCGCCGGCACTTCACCCTCCAAGGCCAGGCTAAACGTGCGCGGTTCATTGCGCTTGTTGATCAGCCGCACCAGAAACTGGTTCCGCACGATGCCGTTGCTCACATAATACGGCGAGCCCTGCATCCGCAGCACATTGGCCCGCATCGGTTCGATCCGGCTTGCCGAAAATCCAAAGACCCCGAGCCCCAGCAACAGCAGTCCGGTATACAAGATAATGCGTGGGCGTATGAGGCGCGTTTTACCACCTTCAAAGGCCGTGAGGGAGTCATACCTCACCAGCCCGGTTTTGCGCCCGAGCTTGGTCATGATGGTGTCACAGGCATCCGCGCACGCGGCGCAGCCAATGCACTCAAGCTGCAGACCATTGCGGATGTCGATGCCCGTGGGGCAGACCTGCACGCAGCGCAGGCAGTTCACGCAATCACCCGCTCCGGTGGTGCCCGTCTTGCCGCGTGGCTCACCGCGCTTTTTGTCGTAGCCGATATTGATCGTGTGGTCATCCACCAGCGCAGACTGCATGCGGCCATACGGGCACATGATCACGCAAAACTGCTCCCGGAACCAGCTGAACGCACCATACAGCCCGACGGTAAGAAACGCCATCACACCAAAGGCGACCGCATGCGCCTGCGGCGATTCGTGCATCATTGCATACAGCTGCTCCAGCGAGACAAAGTAACTCAGGAAGACATGCGCGATGATGAGCGAGGACAGGATGTAAAGTGAATGCTTGAACACACGCTTTGCAATCTTGTGCGGCGTCCACGGTGCGGCATCCAGCTTGCGCCGTGCCGTGGCATCGCCGTCGATCAGTCTCTCGATGCGCCGATAGACATGCTCCAGAAACACGGTGTAAGGGCAGGTCCATCCGCACCACACACGCCCAAACAGCGCAGTGACATAAAACAGCCCGAACCCCAGCCCCGTGACGAGGAAGAAACCCACCCACAGATCCTGCACTGCCAGCGTCAGGCCCATGAAGTGAAACCGGCGGTTCAGCACATCCAGAAACACCGCTGGAAATCCGTTCACCGGAATCCACGGCAGTGCCACATAGACGATGATGAGCACCAGAGCCACGATGCGCCGGCTCCGCGTATACTTCCCGGCCACATCGGCCGGATGCAGTGTCTTTTTGCTTCCATCATCATTGATGGATCCAAGCGATACGAGGTTCAGTGGGTTGAATGGCATCAGGAGGCCTTGCGGCTATTTGGCGGCAGCCGGTGCTGCGAGTGGGGGTGAGTCTGCGGCCCGGGTCACGGGCTCGCCTTCTTTGTGATGACTGAGGAC
Organism: Prosthecobacter sp.; assembly: GCF_029946185.1. Taxonomy (GTDB): domain Bacteria; phylum Verrucomicrobiota; class Verrucomicrobiia; order Verrucomicrobiales; family Verrucomicrobiaceae; genus Prosthecobacter. The sequence continues at coordinate 8,680 of NZ_JAQSEA010000225.1, read as the reverse complement.
AAAGGCCACCACTTCACTGACGCGCTTCATGCCGAGCATCAGCTCCCATGCAGCCATACCTTTGGTCACGTCAGGTGATCCTTTGCGGACGATTTTGAAAATCTCGGTCGGCGTGCCCCCATGCTTCCATTCCTTATCGCTCAGAGGCAGCCCGGGCAGCTTCGCTCCGCCGAGTGTCCCGCTGAGATCAGGCCCGTGGCAGGAGACGCACATGCCCTGAGTCATGAAGGTCGCCTTGCCAGCCTCCACCGCAGCGGTATCACGCGACAGCGCCCAAAGCTGCTCATCCGTGATGGACTCCATCTGCTTGTCGCGTGCCACCTGCATCTCAGCAATGGCCTGATCAATCACCATCTCATCGCTGCTGCCCAGCCCGAGCTGGTAGTAGCACAGCCAGTGGATCACGAAATAGGCAATCGCGAGGTAAAGGGTGAAGAGCCACCAGTTGGGCAGCTTTTGGTCATACTCCTGAATGCCGTCATAGACGTGTTCGCGAAGTACGGGCTCGTTGGTGGGGGATGGCTGCTTGGAGTCCATGGGAGATTATTCGAGAGGCAGGCGTGACATGTGCTCGGCCTTGTCCTTACCCATCAGCATGCCCCGCAGGGTCATGATGCCGAAGACGAGCACGGTGGTGACAAAGGAGACGACGGGCACGATGAAGTGCCAGTTTTCATAGATGATGCGCTTGTACATAAGTCAGTGGTATCGGTGTGGGTTTACTTCGAGCCGTCAGCGCGGCGGGCTTTGTCTGGAATCACGGGAGAGAGCGGGAATGGCACCCCCTGCCCCTTTCGGCTGAGGTTTTCCTCCACCTCAACTTGGTCAAAATGGCCCAGCTTCTGCAGGTAGGCGATCACGGCCACCATCTCGCTGTCAGGCCGCACCACGATGTTCGATTTCTTCAGCTCAGTCGCTATCTTCACGCCCTGCTCCAGCGCCTTCATCTTGATCTCCGTGGCATCCATCGGCGGATACGGCACCCCCAGACGGCGCATCACAGCGATCTTGGTTGGCAGCGTTTTTTGATCAAATGCCTTGGTATTCAGGTGCGCATACGGCGGCATGTTGGACTGCGGAGACATGGAGCGCGGGTCCATCAGATGAGCGTAGTGCCAGGAGTCGGACCGCTGCCCCACCATGCCTTCACGTGCCAGGTCGGGGCCTGTGCGCTTGGAACCCCACTGAAACGGATGATCATAAATGCTCTCACCCAGGCGGGAGTAGTCACCATAACGCATCACGTCCGGGACCAGCGTGCGGATCATCTGCGAGTGGCAGTTGTAGCAGCCCTCGCTCACGTAGATGTCACGCCCCACCAGTTCCAGCGGCTCATAAAGCTTCTGGATGCGATCTTCCACATTCTTCGCGCTGTTCACCGTGATCGTCGGAATGATCTGGATCAGCCCGCCGATGACCACAGCCACAAAAGTCAGCACCGTGAAGGGCAGATAATTGTGCAGCAGCCGGTCATACCAGTTGGCCCACGTGTGACTTGTCTTCTGGAAGCGGCGCACGGCCAGGTAACCAAACACAATCGCACAGATGAGTGAGGCGATGTCCGCGCCCGGCGGCAGGAAGATCCAGCCAAGAATGAGGATCATGGCTCCCATAACGCAGGCCATCGGATCATTGAAAAATGTATCCTTCATGCCCATCGTGTCCGTTTTGCCATGCTGGAGCACGGCCACTTCACGCACCTCGTTCACCGGTGTGCCGGAACGAATGGTCCTCCACAAATTGTAACACATCACCAGCCAGCCAGCGAGGAACATGCCGCCACCAATGACGCGCAGCCCCATCAGCGGACGGATCGCCTGCAGCGTGTCGAGGAACGTGTTCTTCAGCGCCAATCCATCTGCGGTGACCTGATTGAGCATCAGCCCCTGCATGATGCCGCTGATCCACATCGCCACCACGTAGAGCAGAATGCCCAGCGTGCCGATCCAGAAGTGGAAGTTGGCCAGGGCCACCGAATACAGCTTCGTATTCCACAGCCGGGGTGCCAGCCAGTAAAACATCCCTGCCGCCATGAAGCCATTCCAGCCGAGAGCGCCACTGTGCACATGCCCGATGGTCCAGTCCGAATAATGGGAAAGCGCATTCACCGCGCGGATGGACAGCAGCGGCCCTTCAAAGGTGCACATGCCGTAAAATGTCACCGCTGCGATGAAGAACTTGATCACAGGGTCCGTGCGCAGCTTGTCCCACGCCCCGCGCAGCGTGAGCAGACCGTTGATCATCCCGCCCCAGCTCGGTGCCCACAGCATCAGGCTGAAGAACACGCCCAGCATTTGCAGCCACTTCGGCAGCGCCGTGTTCAGCATGTGATGCGGCCCCGCCCAGATGTACAGGAACACCAGCGACCAGAAATGCACAATCGACAGCCGGTAGGAGTACACCGGCCTCTCCGCCGCCTTGGGCAGAAAGTAATACATGATGCCGAGGATCGGCGTCGTCAGAAAGAAGGCCACGGCGTTGTGCCCATACCACCACTGCACCAGCCCGTCCTGCACACCGCCAAAGATGCCGTAGCTGTGCGTCCAGCTCGTGGGAATGGAGAGATGATTGACAATGTACAGCATCGCCACCGTCACAATCGTGGCGATGTAAAACCACAGCGCCACGTAGAGGCTCGGTTCATTACGTTTGTGCAGCGTGAGGAAAAAGTTCACCGCAAACACCACCCAGATCACCGCCACCGCCACGTTGATGGGCCAGATCAGTTCCGCGTATTCCTTGCCGCGTGAAAGCCCCAGCGGCAGCGTGATCACCGCCGCCACAATGATGAGCTGCCAGCCCCAGAAGTGAATGGCGCTCAGCCTGTCACTGCCCATCCGGCACTTGCACAGCCGCTGCGTGGAGTAGTAGATGCCCGCGAACATCATGTTTCCCACGAACGCAAAGATCGCCGCATTCGTGTGCAGCGGGCGCAGACGACCAAAGGTCATCCATTCCGCCAGATTGAGCTGGTGAAAGTTCAGCTGGCTGGCGATGAACACGCCTGCGAGCATGGCGACACCGCCGAAAATAATCGAAGCCAGCATGAACTGGCGGACAACTTTGTCATTAAACTCAATGGGGACTTTGGAGGCTGCGGTGCTGGTCATGGGGAAAGGAGGTGCGGGAATGGGATTCAGGCACGGTCATCCGTGCGCCCTCAGGCTCATCAAGCGGCAGCAGCGCATCTTGTTCGATGCTGCCCCGCCGTCTCTGCGACCGCTCCGCCAGATACAGCGCCGCAAACAAAACGGCGAACATCAGGCTGACGAAGAGGGTGACGGCAAAAACTTCCATGAGGGGTGGCGGAGCACAGGCTCACGCTGACCGCACAGAAGCGCAGATCCCCCCATCCCGCTCCCCACCCCGTGGCAATGCCTCACCCGATCTTGTTGCACCAAATAAAACACCCCGATCGAATGGCACGAAGTTAAAGCAGCCTGACGTCAGGCACTCGACGCTTTCTTGCTGGAATACCCCTTCGCTTCCACCCATCCTCCCCGCGCCTGCACCAGCACCAAAGGTGCTGCGTAATTCAGCCCAGGGTCAGCCGAGCCTAAGCGAGGCGACCCTGGGTATCGCAACACTTGAACGGGGAGCAAACCCAGCACACCGCCACACACTAAGCCCACCAGCAGCGTCTGCCTTCAGCCACGCCGCGCGGGGAACGTGCCACAAGCTCCAAAAGCTCACGATCAAAGCCCCTACCCGCGCGCCCTCCATGCCCCATCACCTCTCAAAAACCGACTTCTCTTCCCGGTCCGCCACCTTCAGGTAACGAAAGTAAACCTCGAGCTGCAATGTGCACAGGCACTGCCGATAAATCGCATCCGCCGCATCACCCGCCGGCCAGTTCGGCCGCCCACGTTTAAAAGAGCCATCAGCCTGCTGCGCCCCCAGCACCTGCGGCATAAACTGAGCATTGTAAAACTTCCAGTCATCCGCTCCCGCCTGGAAAAAGGCCTGGGTGTAGTAGTACCAGCAATACAGGTTGCAGTTGCGCTCCCAGTCCAGCGGTTCGCTGGTGAGAAATTCCCTCAAAAAACGAATCCCCTTCTTCACCGGAGTCACCTTGTTGTGCGCCAAAGTCTGCAACCCCAGCACCCCACAACCCGTGAGGCTCCATTGATTGTAATGGTCATCCCGGTTCGTTTTGCCAAACCCACCATCCTTCGTCTGCTTCGACTCCAGATAATCACAGCAGCGTTTGATGGCCCCATCCAGCCCCTCAATCTTCAACCCCGAATGCTTCGCCGCTTTGAGCGCCTGAAACTGCCAGCCACTGACCGACAAATCCTCCCCCCTGCTGTCCTTGTTGTAAGCAGTCGGCATGCCCGCCTCTTTTCCGCCATAAGTCCATGAACCCTGCGGGTTCTGCTGCTCGATGATAATCCGCACCCCTTTTTCAAAAGTCTCTTTCAGTCCGGGCAGGCTGCGGTTCCCCAAACGATAAAACGAATACATTTCGCCAAGCGCGTAAGTCGCAATTCCATGCTCATAAGTTGCGGAATTCGACACAAGATTGTCCGCCAAAATTCCATACGAATTCTTCCTCCCGAGCTCCACCAGGTAGAGCATCCCATCACGCACGTTGTCACCATAGAACGCAGAATCCGGCGTCTCGCACCGTCCCAGGTAGCAAAGCAGCGTCAAACCCGTCATCGCCGCCTTGTTCCGGCTCCCCCACGAGCCATCCGCATTCTGCTGCCCCTTCAGCCACGCCAGCGAGCGCGAAACTGCCATTTCACACTCCGGCGTTCCACCATTTTCCCTCAATTTCTCAAGCCTGCTTTGCATTGAACACCGCCCACCAAACATGTTAGGCAAATGAGTAAGCATGGCGGGTGGCGCGGAGCCCTCCATGCCGGGGGCCCTGTTGCCAAGGGATGCACTCATCAGCCTGCCAGTTCCATGCCCTGCCTCCGGCAGCACCATCACCTCAGACTCAGGCAGTACAAAACCCTCGACGCCCTCCACTCCGATGCGTGTCTGCGGCATCTTTCTCGCCATGGCATTCATCTGCTTCATGCTGACCTTATGTTCCAAATCTCGCGAAGCATCGACACTCGCCTGCGTTTGACCAGCCGGAACAAAATCCACCACCGGCTTCGCCCTCTGCGTCCCAACGAGAATCAGCCCCGCCGCCAGCAACAACCCCACATGCACCGCTATGCTAAGCATGAGCGAACCCCCGCCCATTTGCCTCCAAAAGCGCAGCCATGCCGAAATTTGCACCTGAGGTGGTGGTGGTAACGCCTCCCCCATGATGACCACCTCCAAGATGGGTTCAGCCGCAGGCGGCGGTTGAAACCGCTCCCAACCGGGTGGCACTTGATAAGCGGGCGGCTGATGGGGATCGTTCGTGTTCATAGCGGTGTGGAATCACACCGCATCACGCTGCACCCAAGATCCTCTTGGGATGAATTTACCCGGCGATCTGCAAATGCCGGTACGGCAGCGCCTGCAAATTGCTGCTGCACGGCCCCGGCGTGTCCACCCACAGCATGCGCGCAGCGATTGGATCATACGCACGACGATGGGCCACGGCGGCCTTGACGGCCACAACGCCAAGCCCCTCAACTGCAATGCCTTGGCTATGCCACTGGCCAAGATCAAAGGGTGGCGTCTTCACGCTGGTGATGAGAATGGTGATGCCCGCATGTTTGACGATGGCACAGCGCCCCATGTCGAACACATCCCCGCACATGCTGGCAAGATGGCTGTTCTTGTCTTCAAGTTCAAAGCGCCCGTCATTCAAAGCGATGAGTTCCACTTCGAGTTCGAGCGGCCCTGCATCCAAACGGCTGCCTTTGCCGCCGAGTTTGATCGTACGCGCACCGGCTTCAAGTTCGCACACTGACTGCGGATCGCTGATGCAAATGGCAGCATTCGGAATGCCATGGCGAATCAGTGCACGCAGCAGTCCGGTGCCATCGCCGGGAGCACCACCGCCGATGTTGTCTGAGGGCTCCACGAGCACGGTCAGCCCCGCAGGCAGCGGCTTGAGTTGTTCGAGAACTTCATCCGCAGACGGATCCGTGATCTGGCCGAGGTGGCTGAGCTCATGCGCCACTTTACCGAGTTCTTCCAACTGCGACGTAGCATCCGCCGTGGTGCAGGCGACGAAGCTGACGCCGGTGTCCGGGGTGTCGGCAAAGCTGAAACCCGCGACGATGTTCATGGCCCAGAGCGAATCGCTTTCAAACTGCCGCGCCATCACTTCCAGCGTCAGCATGGGATCATTCGCCGTGCCGGTGCCGGTGGGTGGCCAGTTGAGGCCGGGCTGCCTGAGTTGCATGCGCGGACGCTGGCCGGTCGTGAGGCATCGATTCAGCAAACGCGCTGCGATCAATCCCGCCTCACGTGCATCGGTGTGCGGATTTTCGCGATAACCTACCAAACAATCAGCCAGCGCTGCCATTTGTGGCGAAAAATTGGCATGCAGATCGAAGACACCAAAGATGGGCACGGCGGTAAGCGTGCGCAGTCGGCGCAGGATCTCCCCTTCGACATCGAGGATCGTTTGCGAGACCATCGCGCCATGCAGCACGAGGTAGATGGCGTCGTAGTCGGCTTTGGCAGCAGCCGGAGCGATGTCGTTCCAGAACTGCTCAATCACGTCATCAGCCACGGTGACGGAAGGCTGCGCCCGGTAGTCGGCGGTCGGAATCATTTGCCAGCCGAATTCGTCGGCCAGTTCCAGCACGCCGCCGAGGGGTGAGGAGTCGCCTTTGCTGGCCCACAGCTCCTCTCCGCGTCGAATTTGGAAGTCAGAGAGTGCGGTGAGTCCGTCGAGAAAGGTGTGCGTCTCGTGGAAGAGACCGGCGATGAGAATGCGCATGGTGGAAGATTAACGCACAATGACGCGCGTTCCTGGCCGAATGAGTTGCGGCAGACGAATGGCGTCCCAGTTGGCGAAGCGAACACAGCCCGCGCTGCGCGTACGGCCAATGGTGCGCGGCATGGCAGTTCCGTGCAGGCCGATGCCCGATTTGCTCAGGCCGCACCAGATGACGCCGATGGGGCTGTTCGGCCCGGACGGGATCTGAAAGGCCTCCTGCCCGCGCACGCCTTCTTCGAGGAACTGCTTGTCGTAGCGGAAGGTCGGCGTGGCCATCATGGTCACCACTTTCCAGGTGCCGACGGGAATGAACTGCGGCTTACCGGGCGTGATGGGAAAAGCGGCCAGCATCGTCTCTTTTTCGCTGTAAACTGCGGCCATTCGCTCCGTGGTGTCCACCACGATGGTGTGACTGCTGAGCGTGGGGTCCGTTTTGAAGCCCTGCAACGGCTTGATGTCTTCGATGCGGAAGGATTTCACGTTGGGCACCACGATGATGTCGCCGGGCTTGAGCGTGGCCAGGTTCCTCTTGGGGTTCATGGTGGTCAGGAAGGACTCATCCGTATGAAATCGCTCGGCGATGAGCTCCAGCATGCTGCGGTAGGCCATGAAGGGATAGACCGACGCCTTCTCGTAGTCTTCGGGTAGGTCGGCGGTCACATACCGGGTCAGAATGGGCTGGATCTTGAAAGCGGCGAAGATCACGGGCACCTCGGCTTCCGCTGCTGCCTGGATTCGCGCCCAATTGTATAAATCGCGATGACCGTGCGCGTAATTGTAGTTCACCACGGCCTTGTAGGTGAACTCGCCGATGGCACCATCCAGCTTGCCGGGGCCAAAGAGATTTTTGTCGAGGAAGATCTGGATGCGCAGGATGGTATCACGATCCTTGGGCACGGAAGGATCGTCTTTGGCCGGACCCAGATCCTGGGCCTGGGCCGCAAGTGTGAGCAGGCAGAGCAGAAGAAAGTGTTTCAGCATCATCCCCATGCTAGTTCGCCTTCAGAAATGAGCAAGGATGTGCGAGCCCTTGCCTCAAACGCATCTGGCGCTTAGTTTCTAGGTACAAATGCCCGTCACCGTTACCGATACCCGCACACCGGAACAATTCCGCCAGCACTACGAGGTGGAGCGAGAACTCGCCGACCGGCTGCGGCATGCCACCAAAGAGCAGCGCCGCACGCTGTATTCCGAGGTCTATGACGAGCTTTTCAAACGCGTGCCAGAGCATCCGCAGCATACGAACGAGGCCTCTCCCGAGCGACTGGCCGCCGATGTAGCGGAAAAAATGGAGATCCTGACGCCTTTCTTAACTCCGAAAACGATCTTTCTCGAAGTCGGACCGGGAGATTGTGAGCTGGCTAAGACGGTTGCAGCCCAAGTGGCCCAGGTGCTGGCGGTGGATGTCTCCGATGAAATCACGCGCAAACGCACGCTGCCGGACAATCTGCGGCTGGTCCTGTCAGACGGCAGCACCATCCCCGTGGCGCCGGGCAGCGTCAATGTGGCCTACAGCAACCAGTTGATGGAGCATCTACATCCAGACGATGCCGTTGAACAACTGCGGCATCTGCATGCCGCGCTGGCCCCCGGGGGCGTCTATCTTTGCATCACCCCCAGCCGCCTCACAGGCCCACACGACATCAGTTGCTTCTATGACACTGAGGCCACTGGCTTTCACCTCAAGGAATACACCGTGGGCGACCTCTCCGCGCTCTTCCGGCAGGTCGGCTTCGCCAAGACTCGCATCATCTTCGGCGGGCGAGGCAAGTTCACGCTGCTACCCACCTGGCCTGCGGTGATTTGCGAAAATCTGCTTTCCCTGCTGCCACATGGCCT
>NZ_JAQSEA010000224.1 GCF_029946185.1 Prosthecobacter sp. | reverse complement strand
GTTTATAGTTTAGTAGAATGCCTGCAAGCCGCCTCGCCCAGCCAGCCCCCCTTCGAGCCCTGCTCGCACGTGGGGCCGGGTCGGCCATGGTCTCGGGCTTTCTGCTGGTGGCTCTGCTCACCATGGTCGGCAAAATCGTCGCCTTCGCCAAGGATGCCGTCGTGGCCTCCAAGCTCGGCACGGCGGATGATCTGGACGCCTACATGCTCGTCTTTGGCTTTTTCACCTTTGCCGGCTCAGTGCTCGGAGGTGGCATCCCCGAATCCTTCGTGCCCGCCTACGCCGAACTGCGTGAGCGCCGTGGACTGCGCCGCGCCTACCGCCTCGGGATTCAATGTGCTGCATCGCATTTCGCCGCCTTGCTGATCTGCGGCCTGCTGCTCGCCCTGGCGGCACCTTGGGTGGTCGGATGGGCGACAAAAGGCTTTGATCCCGCCAAACAAGCGCTCGCCGTGAGCCTCCTGCGCGGTCTGCTGCCTTTCCTGCTCTGCTTTGGCCTGGCCCAGCATCTCAGCACATGGCTGCGCGCCGGGAAGACCTTTCTGCTCGCGGCCGCTTCGCCGATGCTCGTCCCCCTCGGCATCGTCGCTTCCTTACTGCTGGCCGGAGATCAGATCAGCGCTTGGACGCTGGTGCATGGCACGGTCTGGGGGGCGGTGGCTCATCTTTCCGTGCTGCTGGTGGCCATCCTCCGCCGTCTGCCGCGCAAAGTGAGCTGGTGGCGCTGCTCCCTGCGCCATTGGGAGCCGGGGCTGCGCGCGGTGCTGCGCAATGCCGTGCCCTTCCTGATCGGCGGCGTCGCCTTTGGCAGTGCGGTCGTCGTCGATCAAACCATGGCGGCATGGCTGGCCGCCGGGTCAGTCGCCGTGCTGGGATATTCGGAAAAAGTCTGCGCCATCGTGCTAGCCGTCACCGCCGGGCCCGCCTCGGACGTGCTTTTCCCGCACTTCGCCGAGCTCGTGGCCAAGCGCGACTGGAACGGCCTGCGCCGCCGCCTCTTCACCAGCGCCGGGATCATCGTCAGCGCGGCGCTGCCCATGACACTGGCGCTGTGCCTTCTCGCACCATGGATCGTCCGCACGCTGTTTGAGCGCGGGGCCTTCGGTCCGCAGGACACCCAGCGCGTGGCCGAAGTGCTGCGCTACGCGGCCTTCCAGATTCCTTTCTACATCCTCGGCACCGTCGCGGCACGCATCGTCATATCACTGCAGGCCTCGCGTTACATGCTCACCATCGCATTCAGCGCCCTCTTTCTCAATGCCTCGCTCAACTGGCTTTTGATGCGCCCACTGGGTGCTGCAGGCATCGCCCTTTCCACCACGATCGTCCACTGCATCAGCGCCTTCGCCACCTGCGCCACCTGCCTCATAGTGATCCGTCGAAAGGAGGCCGCATGACCGCCGCGCCCCCCGCCCACATGATGCCGGCATACATGCAGGCCGCCGCGAAAAACCGTGAGCGCATGGTGAAGCTGCTCATCCTGGCCGCACTCGCTCTACTGGTTCCTACCATGACCAAGTATCTCTCATGGGCGGACGACGTTGGCGCGCTTCCCTTCAAGCCGCGCGACTACACCCTGCTCACCATGGCCGCCGTCGGTGTGATGGTGCTCCTGAACAAGCCCAGCATCTGCCCGCCCGCCTTTCTCATGCTGCTCGTGCCGCTGCTGCGCGTTCTGGATGCCACCTTCCTGCAACGCTTCACCATCACGGCTTTGGGCAGTCACAGCATCGTGGTGATGTCGCTGATCTCCAATTTCCTCGTGACCTTCACCACAGTTCTGTGCCTCTCCGCGCAACCCTGGCGCCGGGTGGCCCTCTGGGTCGGCGTGTGTGTCGCGCTGCTCTCCGCCGGTGGTGTCTATTACGAATGGCTGGGCTTCCGCGCCTTCACGCGCATCCCCGGCCGCATGGCTGGCTTCCCTTCCGACCCAAACGACCCGCCGATCATGATCTGCCTCATGATGAGCGTCGTCTTCACGTTGAATCCACGCTTTTGGTGGAATGTCGTGCTCGTCGCCCTCGTCTCGCCAGCCATCGCGCTCACGCTTAGCCGCAGCGGCATGGCGGTGTACTTCTGCCTGCTGCTCTGCTACATCGTGGGAAACCTTCGCCAGCATTTCATGGGCATGCTGCTGATCGTCGTAGTCAGCATTCCCCTGGCCATCGGCGGAGTGGCTGTTTTGGCCCAGACGTCCACCAAGGTCGGACTCATGACCAACAAAGATACGGCCGACCGCCTCAAGGCCATCTACGAACTCGATTTCGAGCGCATCAAATCTCCCGAACGTAGCAAAGACCTGCAAGATGGCTGGGAAGCCGTCGGTAAAGAACCACTTTGGGGCCATGGCACCGGTGCGGGGACCAGTGTCTGGAAGCCGCACAATCAAGTCGTCTCGCTCTGGATCGACATCGGCATCATCGGCCCGCTCCTGTTCATCGGCGGCATGCTGTTGCTGACCCTCCGCTGTTTCACGCTCAGGTTGCGTGGCTTCTACTGCCTCGTTCCGCTTTGGTTGTTCATCCCTTGCAGCCAGATTATCATTGAATCCCCCCACTACTGGTTCGCCGCTGCTGTCTGCTGTAATCTCGTTTACGCCGGGCGCTTCCGCCTCGTTCTCCACGCACCCACCACGCCGCAGCCCAGCCCCCACACGCCGCTGCCGCAGCCATGAAGATCGCCTTCATCATCCGTGATCTCGGCCGCGGCGGCGCCCAGCGCCAGCTCGTGCTGCTGGCCTGCGGATTGGTGCGTGAAGGCCACGCAGTCAGCGTGCTGCATTTCTATGACGGTGCCTTCCGTGCCGAACTCGAAGCGGGCGGTGTGCAGACGATCTGCATCCACAAAAAAAGCCGCTGGGATCTCGCGGGCTTTTTCTTCCGCCTCATCAAAGCAGCACGCAGCGCCCGCCCCGAAGTGCTGCACGGTTACTTGGCGGAGTCCAATCTCATGGCGCTGCTCTTGAAGCCCCTCTGCGGCTTCCCGCGCATCGTCTGGGGCGTGCGCGATTCCCAGTCCGACGCCCACCTCTGGGGCATGCTCAGCAAGGCAAGCTTCCGCCTCAACTGCCTCCTCGCCCGCTTCGCCAATCTGATCATCTGCAACTCGCAGGCCGGATGCGACTACTACGCCGCCCGTGGTTATCCGCTCAAGAAGATGCACGTCATCCCCAACGGCATCGACACCGAATGCTTCACGCCGCAGCCGCACACACCTGCCAAGGCTCTCACCTTCGGCCTCGTCGGCCGCATGAACCCGATGAAGGACCACGCCACCTTCCTCGCTGCGGCGGCCCTCGATCCGCATGCGAAGTTCATCATCGTCGGCTCAGGCGATGCCGCCTACGAACAGAAGATGCGCGCTCTCGCTGCCAGTCTCGGCATCGCCCATCGCATCACCTGGCTGCCCGCGCAGAACGACATGCCTGCCGTCTATGCGAAGTTCGACTGTCTGGTGAACTCCAGCGCCTTTGGCGAAGGCTTCTCCAATGTCATCGGCGAGGCGATGGCCTGCGGCGTGCCCTGCATTGCCAGCAATGTCGGCGATAGCGCATGGATCATCGGCGACAAAATGCAGACCTTTCCCGTGGGCGATCACACCGCCCTCGCCCAGTGCATGCTCAGATTCCAGCCGCACAATCCACGCCAGCGCATTGTGGATGAATTCAGCGTGGCCAAGCTCATCGAACGCACCAGCCGCCTGCTTTCCAAGAAGGTCCTCTGGATCACCACCGGCCTCGGCAGCGGTGGTGCAGAAATGATGTTGGCCCAGCTCATTCGCGGCCTTCCCAAATTCGAGCACGTCGTCATCTCCCTCACCGCGGGTGGCAAGCACGCCACCGCTTTGCGCGAGGCAGGCGTCGAGGTTCACAGCCTCGACATGCCCGCCGGCAAACCCACGCTGAGTTCCCTCTGGCGCTTGCTCAAAGTCGTCCGCCAAACCCAGGCAGACATGATCATGGGCTGGATGTACCACGGTTGTTTCGCCGCCGTGCTCGCACGCTTCATGCGTTTCAAACGCGTCCCCATCATCTGGAACGTGCGTCAGAGTCTCTACGATCTGAAGCACGAAAAACGCGGCTCCGCGCTCGTCATTCGCGCTCTCGCCAAGCTGTCTTGGTTGCCCAAGCTCATCACCTACAACACACAGACAGGTGCCAGCCAGCACGAAGCCCTCGGCTTTCGCGCAGCGAAAACGCAGCTCATCCCCAACGGCTTCGATCTCACCAAATGGCAGCCCGGCAAGCAGATCATCGGACGCATCGGCCGCTTTGGCCGCAATGCTCCCATGAAGGACTATGCCACCTTCATTGCCGCCGCCAAACTCATCACGGCACAACGCCCTGACACGCAGTTCATCATTGTCGGAGCTGGCACCGAAGAACTCGACGTGCCGCCCAACATCCAGCTTCTCGGCGAACGCCACGATCTGCCCGAACTCACCGCCTCGCTGCACATCGCCGTTTCATCCTCCGCCTTTGGCGAAGGCTTTCCCAACGTCGTCGGCGAAGCCATGGCCTGCGCCGTTCCCGTCGTGGCCACTGACATTGGCGACACCCGCTGGGTCACCGGCGAAACCGGTCATCTGGTAACGCCCTGTGATCCCACAGCTCTCGCGAATGCCTGCATTGAAATTCTCGATGCAGGTGTCACTCCCGATCTCGCCGCCCGCACACGCATTGAGCAGCAGTTCTCCATCGAGAGCGTCCTGAAAAAATTCGCCGCCCTGCTGAACTCATCGTATCCGCTCGCCACCCCCCTTCCCCATCCCTGATTCATGTGCGGCATCGCTGGTTTTTTCACTCCTCCCACTTCGTGCCCCGCGCACGAGATGAGCGCCATCGTCACGGCCATGACGGACGCCATCATCCGGCGCGGCCCCGATGACGCCGGTGCCTGGGTTGACTCAGCCAGTGGCATCGCGCTCGGCCATCGCCGTCTCTCCATTCTCGACCTCTCCCCGCTCGGCCATCAGCCGATGAACAGCGCCGATGGCCGTTTCGTCATCGTGTTCAATGGCGAGATCTACAACTTCCAGGATCTGCGCACCGAACTCGAACCGCTCGGCCACTCCTTTCGCGGCCACTCCGACACCGAAGTCATGCTGGCAGCCTTTTGCCAATGGGGTGTCATCGAAGCCACCAAGCGCTTCAACGGCATGTTTGCCTTTGCCGTGTGGGACAAGCAGGAACGCATGCTGCATCTCGCACGCGACCGCATGGGCGAAAAGCCGCTCTACTACGGCTGGGTGGGTGAAGCGTTCGTGTTCGCCTCCGAGTTGAAAGCGCTGAAACGCTTCCCCGGCTTCAATGCCGCCGTGGACCGCGAAGCGCTCACCGCGCTGCTGCGCTTCAATTACATCCCCGATCCACTCTGCATCTATCAAGGCTTCAAAAAGCTGCCACCCGCTGCGATGCTGAGCTTCAAAGCTCCCTCCGAACGCCCGCAACCCGGCTACTACTGGAGCCTGCCCCACGTCGTCGAACACGGCCTCGACCATCCATTCACCGGCACCGAAGCCGAGGCCATCGACACCTTCGAGTCCCTGCTCAAAAAAGCCGTGGGCATGCGCATGGTCTCCGACGTGCCGCTCGGCGCATTCCTCAGCGGCGGCATCGACTCCTCCCTCATCGTGGCGATGATGCAGCAGCAGAGCGCCCGCCCCGTGCGCACCTTCACCATTGGTTTCCACGAGAAGCAGTACAACGAAGCCGAGACCGCCAAGAGCGTGGCCAAGCATCTCGGCACCGAACACACCGAAATGTACGTCACCGGTGAAGACGCGCTGAATGTGATCCCGCAGCTACCCGCGCTCTACGACGAGCCGTTTGCCGACTACTCACAGATCCCAACGCACCTCGTCTGCAAGATGGCCCGGGAGCATGTCACCGTAGCCCTGAGCGGTGATGCAGGAGATGAGCTTTTCGGCGGTTACGAACGCTACGCCATGGGCCGCAGCCTCCATAACAAATTCGCCTGGATGCCACCCGCCGTGAAGAAGATAGCCTCAGCTGCCCTCACCGTCATGCCAGCAGGCGTGCTGAACAGCATCGGCGCGAAGCTCCTGCCCAAGAGCAAACGCCACATTCCTGTCGGTGATAAGTTGCACAAACTTGCCGAAGTCGTCGCCGCTCCCGGCATGGAGTCGCTCTATCTCAACCTCATGTCCTACTGGAAGAAGCCAACGGACATCGTCATCGACGGCAAAGATCCGGTCACCGCGATCACCAACACCAAAGCATGGCCGCGCGTGAGTGATTTCACCCATCGCATGATGTACCTCGACATGGAGACCTACCTCCCCGGCGACATCCTCACCAAAGTGGACCGCGCCGCCATGGGCGTCAGCCTCGAGGGCCGCATTCCGCTGCTCGACACCAACCTCATCGAGTTCGCCTGGCGCATCCCGTATTCAATGAAAGTACGCGATGGCAAAGGCAAGTGGCTGATGCGCGAAACGCTCTACCGCCACGTCCCCAAGGCCATGATCGACCGCCCAAAGCAAGGCTTCGGCATCCCCCTGGAAATCTGGCTGCGCGGCCCCCTACGTGAATGGGCCGAAGATCTGCTCAGCGAGTCACGCCTGAAACGCGAAGGCTTCTTCCACCCCGCGCCCATCCGCCAAAAGTGGCAGGAACACCTCAGCGGCACCCGCAACTGGCACTTCTACCTCTGGGACATCCTCATGTTCCAGGCCTGGCTGCAGGCGAATATCAAGTAACCGTGATGCCAAGACGCAACCACGCCGAGTTCGTCACACCACCCAGCGCATTCAACAGCACCAGCCCGATGTTCTCATGAATGAGGTACAGCGGGCACGAAATCGCCCCCAAAAAATACCAACAGCTTCGCATTGAGGAAAAGCAAGCCGCGTGGCGCACAGCCCTCACGAAGCGACGATTTTTTGCTCATACTCACGCTCGACCGCCCCAAAACACGCCGCTTGGCTGAATCGGGTTTCCGCGATCTCCCGGTGATTCGAAAGCCTCGCCAGTTCACAATCCCGCACCCATTGCCCGATCACATCCGCAAAGCCCTCCACGTCCTCCTTGCCCGCCGACCAGCAGTGCGACAGACCCATCTCCGTGAAGTCAGTGTTTCCCGGCACCCGGCTCAAAATCACCGGCAGGTCACAGGCCAGCGCCTCCAGCACAGCAAAGGACAGCCCTTCGTAGCGTGATGTCAGGATCATCCCATCCAGCGCCTGATAAAACGACAAGGGCTCGGACAGGTAAGTCTGGCGAATGATGCGCGAACGAATGCCAAGTTGCTCCGCAAGAGCCGCACACTCCGCAGAAAGTTCGCCCTCGCCCAGATGATACAGCCACAATTCCGGCCTGCTTTGGCAAGCTTTGGCAAAGGCATGATACAGCGTCAGCGGATCTTTCTGAAACGCCAACCGCCCCACCGATCCCAGCAGGATGGCATCCGCAGGAACACCCAGAGCCGCACGAATTTCCTGCCGTGTCGCCGCATCTGCGGGCCGGAAACGCAGACAGTCCACCGGATTGGCAATCAAACGCAGCCGCACCTGCGGAATCTTCAAGGTCTCCCGGGCAAACGCCCGCTCGCCATCAGACAGGTTGATCGTAGTGCCGGCACGCCCGAGCACCGTCTCAACCGCATTGAATAAAAGAGCCTTCATCCCCCCCTTGCCCGACAACCCATAATAAGCATGCGGCGTGTAAAAAACAGGCGGCCGCACGCCAAGCCACACCAGAGCACGCACCAGAGCGCCCGCCTTGGAACTGTGCGCATGGATCACATCCGGCCGTGCCTCCTGCACCAGCCTGCGCAGTTTCATCAATGCCGCCACATCACCAGGACCCGGAGCATTGCCCACGGAGAGATTGACCGTCTTGCCACCAGCGGCTGAAACCTTCGCCACCAGTTGTGTCAACCGGTCCGAACCCCGCACATCCGAATAAGCCAGATGAATGCAATGACCGCGCTCCATCATAAACGACGCCAGCGCCTCGACGTGCCGGAACACGCCATCAACTCCAGGCTCGGTGACTAGAAGGATTTGCATCGAAGAACGCCAGTTTAGCACCATTCAGCCCCTCCACGAAAGCAAGGATGCAGTGAAAGTAGCCTTGTTGCTGTGAAACAAGGGAAGGTTCCACCTCGCCCACATTTCACGACACTCCAAGCGGTGGGGTTTGCAGCGCTCCCCCCCTGCTCCGCAGGATCAGTCCTCATCTTCGTCCGCCGCAGCCTTGCCACCGAGAATGATGCCGCGCTTGGTCGTGGCAACGAAATCGGTGAAAGCCGCAGCCTCAGGAGTCAGCGATACCGCACGCAGTTCCGCGACTGCCTGGGCGTTGTTCAAACCACAGCGATAGACTTTGCGAAAGGCTTCACGCAGGGAGCGCATCTGCTCACGGGTGAACCCCGCGCGCTGCAGACCCACGATGTTCAATCCACGCGCACGCGCAGGATTGCCATCCGCCGTGCAGAAAGGTGGGATGTCCTGCACGACTTTGGCGCAGCCCCCAATGATCGAACGTGTGCCGATGCGGCAAAACTGATGCACCGCCGTCAGACCGCCGATGATGACGTGATCTTCCACCACGACGTGGCCGGCGATCGTGCCGTTGTTGGAAAAGATGACGTGATTCCCCACGATGCAGTCATGCGCGATGTGGACGTAGGAGAGGAAGTTGTTGTGGCTGCCGATGATCGTCTTATCCCCAGCAGACGTGGCGCGGTGCACGGAGCAGAACTCACGGAAGCTATTATTGTCCCCCACTTCCAGCCAGGTCGGCTCGGCGCTGTATTTCAAATCTTGGGTCTGCTGACCGATAGAGCCATAGGCGAAGAATTTGTTATTCTTCCCGATCTTCGACGGCCCCATCACCGTCACATGGTGCTGCAGCCAGCAGCCGTCACCAATCTCCACGTCTGCACCAATGATGCAATAAGGGCCGATGTGGACCTCCGCACCGATCTTGGCGGACGGATCAATGATGGCGGTCGGGTGAATCAAGGCTGGCATGCGTGAAGAATCCCTCTTTTTAGCGATCCACCACGCTGAACATCAGCTCAGCTTCCGAAACGACGACTCCGTTGACACTGCAACGGCCAATGCCTGTCGCGATGCTGCGCTTGGTCTTGAGGATTTCCGTTTCGATGAGCAGCGTGTCGCCCGGTAGCACCGGCCTGCGCCACTTCACATTGTTGGCGCTCATGAAGTAGCCAATCTTGCCCTGATTGCCGGGCATGCGCAGCAGCACAATGCTGGCCACCTGCGCCATCGCTTCGAGTTGCAGCACGCCGGGCATGATCGGATGGCCGGGGAAATGCCCCTGGAAGTATGGCTCGTTGATCGTGACATTCTTGATGCCCGTGCATTTCGATTCGCCCTCAAAGCCGATGATGCGGTCCACCAGCAGGAAGGGGTAGCGGTGCGGCAAGATGTTCATCACCTCGTTGATGTCGAGGACAGCCTCGCCACTGGGGATGTTCACCGGTGCAGGCACCATGCTGCGCATCTGGTTGTACTGCGCCACGATGGCGCGGGCCAGCTCCGTGTTCGGCCCGTGGCCGGGACGCACCGCAATGACGTGGCCGAGGATGCGTTTGCCGGAGAGCATCAGGTCGCCCACGATGTCGAGAATCTTATGCCGCACGAACTCATCCGCAAAGCGCAGCGGCTGCTTCGAGAGCAGCGTATCCCCACGAATCACGACCGCCGCTTCCAGCGTGCCTCCTTTGATCAGCCCCTTCTCCATCAGCGGAGCGATGTCCTCATAATACACAAAAGTGCGCGCAGCCGCGATTTCCTTCTCGTAGGTCTCAGGGTTGATCTCCGTGCTGAAATACTGCGTGAAGCGTCCGCCAGGGCCGACGTTGGTACAAGAGATGCGGAATTTCTTGTCGGGAACGATGGTCAGGATGGTGCCGTCACGGGTTTCTTGGTAGATCGGTTCGCGCACCTCGAAATATTTGCGCGCTTCCTTCTGCTCCTGCAATCCAGCGGACTTGATCAGTTCCACAAAGGGCATTGAGCTGCCATCGGCGATGGGCGGCTCATTGGCATCCATCTCGATGATCGCATTGTCCACACCCATGCCTGCCAGCGCAGAGATGACGTGCTCGACGGTGTGAACATTGACCCCGCCTTCGGCGATGGTGGTGGCACGCTCGACCTTTTGGACCTTTTCGACCAGCGCCGGGATGAAGGGTTTGTCCTCCAGATCGATGCGGCGAAATTTGAACCCAAAGTTCTCCGGGGCGGGTTGGAGGGTGAGTGTGACCTGTTCGCCGGTATGCAGCGAGGTGCCCGTCATCGAGACGGACTTGGCGAGTGTATGCTGACGGTCTGGGGCGGCCATAGGCGGGAGCACGTTCGTTAGCGTCGCGGCCCGGTGGGGTCAAAGGGAAATGCTAAGCCTCATCTCCCGTCCTTGGGCTAATCCTGACACCCTCCGCTACCTCTTCCCGATGCACCACAAGTGCTTGTAGCCCCGGATGAAAAGCTGCCCGTCGCTCACAGCCATGGACCCGATGATCTTTTCCCCCATTGAATTGGTCGCCAGCAGTTCGAATTTCGGGCTGGCCTTGAAGACGAAACAATCGCCGATTTGATTCGCCGCATAGCATTTGCCGTCAGCGCTCAGCACCAGCGAAGACCAGTTGTTCCCTTTCAGACGCTCCTGAAACACCACCGCACCCGTCTTGAGGTCCCGGCATTCGGCGATCCCGCCATCACTCAGTATGTAGTGGTAGCCATCACGCACCACCCCGCTGCCGATGCGCTGACTCACCTTCGGCATCTGCCACACACGATGGGTCTCCGTCACATCTCCACTGCCACCCGCCTTCACCGCCAGCGCGGCCCCGCCATAGCCGCTCATGGCGATCATCACACCGTCGGCAAAAAGCGGCGAATTATAAACGAGGTCCGTGAGCCCACCCGAAGTCCACAGCTCCTGGCCCGTGACCGGATCAAAGGCGCAGGCGCGCCGGGGGTAGCACATCAGCAGTTCATAGCGTCCGCCGACTTTGCGCAGCAGCGGATCACCCCACGACCCCAGCCACTTCTTGTCTGTACCCTCGCCCGATGCCCCACCAGGCTCCTTGTGTTGCCAGATCGTTTTGCCAGTCTTCTTGTCAAAGCAGTACAGCGCCGTGTTTTCACCGGGCCCGAAATTCAAAAACACCCGATCCCCTGCGAGCACGGGCGAAGTCCCGTTGCCCCAGATGTGGTGCTGCTTGCCCAGATCCGTGCGCTTCCACAGCTCCTTGCCGCTCATATCGTAGCAAAACACTCCCGCCGAGGCGAAAAACACGATCACTCGCTCCCCATCCGTCGCCGGTGAAGCCGCGCAGTAGGGATTGGTGCCATGCGTGAGCTCAGGCTCCCGGTACACCGTGCCCGCTTCCCAGAGTTTCCTGCCCGTCTTCTTATCAAAGCACAGCAGCAGACGCTTCCCTTCTTTTTCAATGGCCTGCGTCACCAGCACTTTGTCACCCCACACCACCGGCGTCGAATTCCCCCGCTCCGGCAGTTCTACCTTCCACACCACATTCTCTGTTTGGCTCCACTTTTCCGGCAGTTTTGACTCTCCGCTGGTGCCGTCCCCGTTTGCCCCTCGCCACATCGGCCAGTTCTCGGCATGCAGGGAGGCGAGTGAACAAAGAGCAAGGACCAGCGAGAGCGTGTGTTTCATGGTGGTTGAGTGAGAGGCGGATTAAACGTAAGTCCGCAGGCATTCATGTCATTCCCGCGTCCATTGATGCTGAATACTGCCGCCGACTACAGGCTTGCATAAGGAGGCTAGGGTTTCATAACCTCATCCACATCATGGAGCATGTGAACAGAATCCTTCTACTGATGGTCAGTGCGGTCGCCTATGCGTTTGCCTTCCCTCCCTTCGGCTGGTGGCCACTGGCCCTTCTCAGCGTCGGGGTGCTGGCCGGCTTTCTTCATAAGGCACGTCCCTTGCACGGACTCATCGCTGGCTTTTGGTGGGGCATGCTCGCGTTTGGCTCGGGCCTGCCATGGATTTATGAGATCTTCGGCCCGTTCAGCATCCTGCTCTGGGGCCTCCTGGCGGTTTTCCCTGCCATGTTCGGCTGGCTGGTCTGCCTGGCACAACAGCGCGGCGTCAAAACAGGCTGGCCGCTGGCCTTGTTCACCGCTCTGGCCTGGACGGGGACGGAGTTTATACGCTGTGAACTCATGCCCCTGAAATTTCCATGGATGAATCTCGGCCTCGCCCTTGAACCATGGCCCATGGTCTCATGGGTGGGCGTGTATGGATTGGGATTTCTGAGTATCCTCACCTTATCGGCCTTCATTTTTGCTGGCAGAACAGGAGGAGCTGCATTCGTCCTGATGCTGATCATCCTGATCGATGCGCAGGTCGTTTCGGATCGAATTCATTCTCACCCTGACGTCACAGTCGCCGCCATTCAGGCAGAAGGAGCCGCCACCGACACCTACATTGCCTTGGCAAACCAGGCTCCTGCAGGTACGCAGATCATTGTCTGGCCGGAGAACACCATCCCCATCGATGTTCGCACTCCCATATGCTTCGACTGCGATTTTCAAGACGTGGTTCGCAAAATGACCCTGGCAGGAGCCGAGTTTTTCGCCGTGCCCTCCATGGATGCCGCAGGCTGGCCGGCGCGGCAGCACATCCAGCATGCACAACTTTTCCGCGTTCGCGCTGCCGAAAACCAGCGCAGCATGGTGGTAGCTGCATCCTCTGGTGTGTCCCAAATAATCGACACCAAGGGTACCGCCATCCTATCACTGGCCCCCATGAAGTCAGGCACCATCAGCGGCTCCATCGAACGCCGAAACGACCTGACCTTTTACACCCGCACAGGATGGCTGACACCCTGGCTGGCACTCGCCTTGTTACTCATCTGGACCACGTGGCTGCTGGCATTTTCAAAACCGAAAATGCCGCAGCCACCCGATGTCCGTAAAGACTAATCTTCCCCGCTCGCCGCAAGCTGCGCGATGACGTTGATGTCTTCCAGCGTCGTCGTATCGCCCTTGATCAGTTCGCCAGCGGCGATCTGTTTCAGCAAGCGGCGCATGATTTTCCCAGAGCGCGTCTTCGGCAGCGCCGCAGCAAACCGGACCTCATCCGGTGTGGCGACGGGGCCGATGACCTTGCGCACGTGCCGCTTCAACTCATCGCCGAGTTCCCGGTTGGACTTGATGCCTTCCTTCACGGTCACAAAACACACGATGCCCTGACCCTTCATCTCATCAGGACGTCCCACCACTGCGGCTTCAGCAACGGCAGGATGGGAAACGAGGGCGCTTTCCACTTCGGCGGTGCCGAGGCGGTGACCGGCCACGTTGAGCACATCGTCGATGCGGCCGATGATCCAGAAGTTGCCCTTCTTGTCGCGGCGCGCTCCGTCACCGGCAAAGTACCAGCCCTCGAACTCGCTCCAGTAGGCTTCTTGATAGCGCTTCTTGTCGCCCCAGATGCCGCGCAGCATGGAAGGCCACGGCTTGCGGATGACCAGCTTGCCCTGCTCATTGACGCCCACCTCATGGCCAAGGTCATCCACGATAGCAGCATCGACCCCAAAGAACGGCAGCGTGGCCGTGCCCGGTGTCGTCGGAGTGGCCCCAGGGATCGGCGTGATCATGTGACCGCCGGTTTCAGTCTGCCACCAGGTATCCACAATCGGGCAGCGACCGCCACCCACCTTGTTGTGGTACCACATCCAAGCCTCAGGATTGATTGGCTCACCCACGGTGCCCAGCAGACGCAGGCTGCTGAGATCATGCTTCGTCAGCCACTCATCGCCCCACTTCATGAAGGCACGAATGGCAGTCGGAGCGGTGTAGAACACGGTCACTGCATATTCTTCGATGACCTTCCAGAAGCGGTCGTTCTCAGGCCAGTTCGGCGCACCTTCAAACATGAGCGAGGTGGCCCCCAGGGCGAGCGGACCATAGACCATGTACGTGTGGCCGGTGACCCAGCCAATGTCGGCGGTGCACCAGTACACATCATCATCACGTAGATCAAAGACGTATTTGCAGGTCATCTGCGCGTGCAGCAAATAACCGGCGGTGCTATGCAGAATACCCTTGGGCTTGCCTGTGCTGCCGCTGGTGTAAAGAATGAACAGAGGTGCCTCAGAATCCATCGCGACCGGGGCGCATCGAGCGTCCACATATTCCATTTCGCGGTGCCACCAGACGTCACGGCCTTCTTCGATGTGCACATCCTGCTCGGTGCGCCGGTAAACGATCACCGTCTCAACAGGGGTGTCATTGGCCTTGAGCGCGTCATCAACATTCTTCTTCAAGGGAACCACCGCGCCACGGCGGTAGCCGCCATCGGCAGTGATGATGATTTTCGCACCGCAGTCCAGCACCCGATCCTTGATCGACTCGGCGCTGAAGCCGCCGAAGATCACGCTGTGCATCGCTCCGATGCGGGTGCAGGCCAGCATGGCGATGGCTGCCTCAGGAATCATCGGCATGTAGATGATGACGCGGTCGCCTTTCTTCACCTTGTTGCGCTTCAGCACATTGGCAAAGCGGCAGACTTCACGGTGAAGCTGCTGGTAGGTGAGCACACGCTTCTCGCCGGGTTCGCCTTCCCAGATCAGTGCGGCCTTGGTCTTGCGCGGGCCGTCCAGGTGGCGGTCCAGGCAGTTCTCACTGACGTTGAGCTTGCCACCGATGAACCACTTGGCGTTCGGGCATTTCCAGTCGAGCACCTTGGTGTAGGGCTTGGTCCACTGCAACTCCTTGGCCTCACGGCCAAAGAACTTGTCAGGATGCTTGATAGACTCCTCATGCATCTTCTTGTACTGCGCCATCGAGCTGATGCGCGCCTTCTTGGAGAATTCGGAACTCGGTTTGAAGACCCGGCTTTCAGTCATCAAGGATTTGGTATTGCTGACGGCTTTGGCGGCAGTTTTGACAGCTTTTTTCGGGGCGGTTTTAGCGGCGGCTTTCTTACTCATGGCTGGTTGGGGTCGGCGATTAGGAGGCGTAGATTAGAAACCGGAGCCGCCCGCGTGCAAGGTGAAGCTGCATCTACACGCTCCTGACAGGTGAACTTCACCTTGCCACAGCCGCCCCACGCCCTACGGTATCCACCTTATTTGTCATGATTTCCCTGCGCATCAGCCTGTTTGCCCTCCTCTCCGCCTGCTCCAGCGTTCTCGCCCAGCAGTACACCAACAGCATTGCTGCCGTCGTCGATGGCATCCCCATCGCCTCTTCCGAAGTCGAAGAAACCATCAAGGCCCAGGAGCAGGTGATCCAGTTTCAGTTTCGCAATGACCCAGAACGCATCAAAAAGGAAATCGCCCTCCTGCGTCAGGGTGCCATCGAGACGTTGATCGACCGCGAGATCCTTCTGGCCGAGTTCCGCAAAATCGGCGGCGTCCTCAAGGCCCAATACGTCGATGACGACATCAACGGCATCATTCGGGAAAGCTTCAAGGGAGACCGCGACGCCTTCGTGGATGAACTGACCAAGAGCGGCATGACTTTGAAAAAGTTTCGCGAGCTGCGCGAGAAAATGGTCATCATGAATGTCATGCGTGCGCGCAATTCTGGCGAGCATCCACCGGCAACCCCCCGCGAAGTGCAGGAGTACTACGACAAAAACGTGGATAAGTGGCGTGAGGGAGATCAGATCAAAATCTCCACCATCACCATCCCCAAGTTCACCGGCGAACCGGGCTCCACCCCTGAAAAGCAGCAGAAATTCACTCAGGAGCTGCGCACGAAAATTGTGCAGGGAGCCGATTTTGCCTCCGTGGCAAAAACCAATTCACAAGACAGCCATGCGGAAAATGGCGGCTCTTGGGAATGGATGTCCAAAACCGACCTGATGCCCGCCATCGCCAATTCAGCGATGGATCTTAAAACCGGCGGCATCAGCCCCGTTCTCGATCTGGAGTCCAACTTCATCATTGTTTCCTGCGATGCGAAGAAACTCGGCACCGCTCCGGACATCGAAAAGCTGCGCCCGGAAATTGAAAAAATGATCAACCAGGAAAAATCCAAGGGCAACATCGACAAGTGGATGGATACCGTGCGCAAGAAGCACGTCATCAAGCGCTACTAACCCTCCACCGCGCCGCTGGCCTCAATCCCTTCCTCACCATGATCCAGATCGTTTTCAATGACATCAGCGCCGCAGAGCTCTCCCACCTGCCTACACAGGTGCAGTTTCACCTGCTGGAAGCACTGAACATCCAGCCCGCTGATATTGAAGAGACGATTCTCGCCAAACGCTACGGCGTGCTGGAGCGCGGCGGCAAAAAACTCTACCGCTGCCGAGCAGGCGACCACCGCATCTATTTCGGCGTCGTTGATGGCAATGTGAGCGTCCACCGCGTGCTGCACAAGAACACCCTCACCGACTTCCTCTTCCGCAGCAATCTGCCCGGTGGCGGCGAAGACGAGGCCCTGAGCCAGTCCAAAAGCTTTTGGCACCTGATTGATGAAGGCGCCAAGACCCTCAAGGTCGCTTAGCCTCCCTCAATGGCGAATTCGTCACCCAGAGTCATGCGGCATTCGTTCTATTAGCCATGCTCACTCTCGACGCCCTCCTCTCCGACGAATCCCTGCGTCAGCAGGAGTTTCCGGTGATCAAAGACAGCCTGTTTCTCGGCCATGCTGGCGTCACCATCCTGCCGCGCCGTGTCACACGCACGATGCAGGACTACCTCGAACAATGCTGCCTGCGCATGCAGGAGTATCCCGAGGCATGGAAAGCAGTGAACGAAACACGCGTCGTTGCCGCTGAATTGATCGGTGCCAAAGCCAGCGAAATCGCCCTCATCGGCCCCACCTCGGTCGGCCTCAGCTTGGTCGCCAACGGCCTGCCCTGGCAGGCGGGTGACGAAGTCGTCTGCTATCTCGATGACTATCCCGCGAATGTCTATCCGTGGACCGACCTCGAACGCCACGGCGTCGTCTTAAAGCGCCTCCTACCCGCCGCCCCCGGCGCGATCACCCCCGAACTCGTCGAGGCCGCGCTCACGCCCAAGACCAAACTCGTCGCACTTGCCTCCTGCCATTTCCTCAGCGGTTACCGCATCGAAATCGACCGCATCGGCCGCATGCTGCGGGAGCGGGGCATCTTGTTCTGCCTCGATGCCATCCAAACCGTTGGAGCCTTCGAAACCCGCGTCGATCACGTCGATTTCCTCTCCGCCGACTCCCACAAATGGATGCTCGGCCCCATGAGCGCCGGCATCTTTTACGTGAGGGAAGAACTGCAGGACATGCTGCGCCCCAGCCTCCTCGGCTCCTGGAATGTCCAAAGCCCCAACTTCATCGCGCAGGAAGAAATCGCCTTCGAGCGCGGCGGTCGTCGCTACGAACCCGGCGCACTCAACATCTCCGGCATCCTCGGCATGAAAGCCGGCATCGACTTGATTCAAGAAATCGGCCTCCCCGCCATCAGCACCCAGCTTTTAAAGCTCAAAGCCCGCCTGCACGCCGGATTGCAGCCACTAGGCTTCACCTTCCTCGGCCCCGATCCACAAAGCATCAACGCCTCCTGCATCACCACCGTGCAGCATCCCCACCGCCCTCTGGCGGACATCTCCGCACACCTCAGCGCAAACAGCATCACCACCTCCCTCCGCCACAATCGCGCCGGAGAACCCCTCCTCCGCTTCAGCCCCCACTTCTACAACACGGAAGCCGAGATGGACCGCGTGGCGCAGGTGATCGGCGAGGCTGCGTAGCTGTTTTCGCATGAGAACCCGCCCCATCAATGACCGTGCGGAAGCTACGCCTGTCGACTGCCAGGCATGCGTGAAGATGCAGGGACCCGCAGAAAAACTAGACACCATCAAATCCATTCAACTTAGCTTGAAGGAAATGGCCACAGGCAAAACAAGCCCAGACAAAGCTGTGTATCAGCGTTTGCTAGGACTATGATGTGTACTTGTCACTGTGAGTTCATCTATTGTCTCTCGCAGTCAGAATCCCATCTTCGAATACGCGATGTAGGGATAAAACACGGAGAAGATCATCAAGACCGTTCCAACGATGATCAATCCATACCTGAGTTTTTTTGTCTGCCCGTCGCTTGATGACTTCAGATCAAGGAATCCACAAAGGATGAATAAAATGGCTCCAAGCTGCCAAATTCCATCTTGCTGACCACGCAGGGACAGCATGAACATGAGATCGTTTTCAGACAGCTTGACAGCCATCTGATGCATTTTTTCCTGACTCTCTTCTGAGGCAACCTCCTTGAGCATGGGCAGGGAGAGCAGCAAGCTGACTCGGTGCAGCAGAACCGCAATCACGAAGCCAAAAGGCGCGAGAAACCCATGCTGCTTTTTGGCACGCAGTGTCAATACTAACGCAAGCCACAGAGCAACCAGACCGCTTACAATGATGAGCCAGTTGAGCGCCGTATGCATGGCAGCACGATCTACCTCCTCACCGTCGCCGGCAACGTCTTCTCCAGCGCCGTAAGAATGGCCGTATGAGCGGCATCCACTTCAGCAGTTTCGAGGGTTTTGTCAGCGGAACGATAGGTGAGCGTCCAAGCGATGGACTTGCGGTCCTTGGCGATCTTGGTGCCCGAGGGATCAGCGAAGACATCGAAGACTTCGGCTCCCACAAACAACGGATGTTTCTGCGTCGCGAAGAATGCGGCGACTTTCGCGTGTGCCAAATCAGCAGGGACTTCCATGGCGACATCACGGGTCATGCCCGGGAAGCGCGGAAGCTCCTCGAATTTCGTCGGCCCAGTGCTGCCCTGGCGCAGAGCGCTGAGAAGCAATTCAGCCACATAGACCGGATGACGGGCGTCGATTTCACGCGCACGCGCAGGGTGAAGCTGCGCGATCCAGCCGAGGATGCGATTCCCTGCGCGGAGTTCGCTGGTCAGAAGATAGTTGGCGCTGTTTTCCTTCACGGGACGGACTTCGAGAGGCGTGCGCGTGAGATTTTGAATCTGCCCGACAAGTTCATGGACATCAGCAGCCTGGGGTTCACGGCCATGCCAGCTCGTCGGCGACACAGGGCCGCTGAGAAGCACCGCAAGCCGTTCCTCTTCGCGGCTGCCGCCCTTCGGCAGTGTGAGGAAGACACGACCGAGTTCAAAGAAACGCAGACGATGCAACCCCTGGCGGATGTTGAGCGCCGCTGTGGCAATGAGGCCTGGCACAATGCTCGGACGCAGCGTGGTATGATCTTCGCTGAGCGGATTTTTCACAGCCACGCCTTGTCCACCACCGAGTGAGTCAGCGAGTTGAGCATCGGCAATGAGACGCAGCGTCTGCGCTTCAAAGAATCCGCGGCTGGCCAAAGTCTGGCGCAGGTTCATCGCAAAATCATACGCACGGTCCGCAGCATCGACCGGCGCAGCGACAGCGACCTGGCGTGATGGCACTCGGTCCAATCCGATGACTCGCGCGATTTCTTCCATGAGATCGACAGCGCGCAAAAGATCAAGGCGATAGCTGGGGATCATCCACTGACTCTCGTGTTCGCTGGCGGACTTTTGGGTGAGACCCAGCTTGTTGAGGATGGCGCGGATTTCATCGCCCGTCATGTCAGGCGTACCGAGCAGCTTGCGCGCACGGTTTTCATCCAGCGTCACTTCACCGACCAGCGCAGGCGCTGCTCCAGCGACTTGCACCACGTCTTCCGCAGTGCCTCCGGCGATTTCGAGGATCAGTTTCGTGGCAAGTTCAGAGCCACCCTGCACCTGCTGCGGATCAATGCCGCGCTCAAAGCGATAGCTGCTGTCGCTGCTCAGACCAAGGCGACGCGAGGTGCGGCGGATACCGCTCGGTGCGAAGTAAGCGCTTTCCAGCAGGACGTTAACGGTCGTTTCAGTCACACCCGTTTCCCCACCACCCATCACACCCGCGATGGCCACAGGGCGCTCGCTGTCGGCAATGACAAGGTCGTCAGTCTGCAAGGCGTAGCTCAGTCCATCCAGCGCCAGAAACTTTTCACCTTCGGATGCCAGGCGCACGACGATGCCGCCCTTAAGCGTGTCGAGGTCAACGCAGTGCAAAGACTGCCCCATCTCCATCATGACGTAGTTCGTGATGTCCACGATGCTGTTGATCGGACGCAGACCGATGCTCTCAAGGCGACGACGCAGCCACTCCGGACTAGGGCCGACTTTGACGCCCTTGATGAGACGCGCAGTGTACAGCGGGCAGGCCTCAGCAGCCTTGATCACAATTTGCTCCTCGGCAGCAGCCTTCACTTTCGTGCTCGTGCTCGCGTTCGCATGATGGCGTTCCCCCTTGAGCGGCAGGCCGGTGAGCGCTGCAAGTTCACGGGCAAGACCGAGATGACTCAGGAGATCGGAACGATTAGGCGTGATCTCAAGATCGAAAAGCACATCGGCCGGATTGAGCTTGTTGAACGGCGTGCCCACGGGGGAATCAGCCGCCATGATGAGCAGGCCGCCGGTGTCCTCGCCAATGCCAAGTTCCGTTCCGCTGCAGAGCATGCCGAGAGAATCAACACCACGCAGCTTGCCTTCCTTGATGGCGAATCCGCCGGGCAAAACAGCCCCCGGAAGCGCGAGCGGCACCTTGTCGCCTGCTTTGAAATTCTTCGCACCACAGACGATCTGCCGCAGCGTGCCGCTACCATCATCCACCTGACAAACGCTGAGTTTGTCAGCATTCGGATGCTGCTCAAAGGACTGAATCTGCGCGACAACGACTTTATCGGTCGCGACACCACGTTCTTCAATGCCTTCGACTTCCACACCCGCAAAGGTGAGGAGATCGGAAAGCTGCGGGACAGTATAAGAACTCAGATCAAGATGAGTGCTGAGCCAGGAGAGGGAAACTTGCATGATGCGGAACGGGGTTGGACAGGATTAACAGGATGACAAAATTTTGCAGGATTGGCGCGGTGATTTACGGGGCGGCGCTCACTAAGGCGCGATCTGAGATTGCAGTTTTGGGCGGTAAGTTCGGAACTTGTGGCGCCAGTCGAGACTCTTGGAGCCAAAGTTGATGATGAGGCCATCTTCGATGCTGGTGGACGACAGATAGTTCACCGTTTGAGTTTCGTGCGCCTTGGAGATTGCTTCACAGGATTTAAGTTCAATGAGCGTTTTCAGACCACCAGTTGTGACGACGACATCGGCTTCAAATTTTCCCACCAGCTTGTCTTTGTAGAAAACATTCAGCGGCACATTCGATTCAAAGCCAAAGCCAGCCGCAGCGAGTTCGATCTCCATCGCGCGATGATACACGGACTCCAAAAACCCAGGGCCAAGCTCACGATGGATGCCCATCGCCATGCCAATCACCTGGTGTGTCAATTCGTCGATCGTCATCAATCGTCCTTAAGTTAATCCTGAAATTCTGGAATCTTGTAAATCCTGTCAAAAGCAGCTTCCTCACGCCGCAAACTGCTGCAAAAACCGCACGTCATTCTCAATGAGATGACGAATGTCGGTGATGCCATGCATGATCATGGCAAGACGGTCGAGGCCAAGGCCAAAGGCAAAGCCCGTGGTCGTCTCCGGATCAAAGAGCGTATCACCCCGCGCCTTGTTGATCTCAGCAAAAACGGCAGGATCCACCATGCCACAGCCAGCGATTTCAATCCATCGGGCCTCTTTCCCCTTCGCTTCAAGCTTCACGTCGATCTCGAAGCTCGGCTCCGTGAATGGGAAGAAGTGCGGACGGAAGCGCACCGCAGTGCCAGCGCCGAAGATCTCGCGGAAGAAGTATTCCAACGTGCCTTTGAGATCGCCCAGGCTGACGTCCTGATTGACGTAAAGACCTTCAAGCTGATTGAAAACGCTGAGGTGCGTAGCATCGATTTCATCACGGCGATACGCAGCACCAGGAGCAATGATTCGAATGGGCAGCGCCTTGGCCGCCTCCATCGTACGAACCTGAACACTGGAGGTGTGCGTGCGCAGCAGACGCCCATCAGGAAGGTAGAAGGTGTCTTTCTCATTACGCGCCGGATGGTCGGCAGGCGTGTTCAGCGCATCAAAGCAATGCCACTCCGTTTCAATCTCCGGCCCTTCAGCCAAGGCGAAGCCCATGCGGCGTAGCGTGCGGATGGCGAGATCACGAATCTGCGTGAGTGGATGCAACGCGCCGACGCCTGCGCCCGGACGGCCCGGCAGCGTGATGTCGATGCCTTCCACTGCCTTGCCATCTTGCGCAGCTTGCAACGCCAGTTTCTTCGTGTCGATGCCTTCAGTGATGGCGGTGCGGACTTCGTTGAGCTTGGCGCCCACTTCCTTCTTCTGCTCGACCGGCACATCCTTCATGCCCTGACTGAGAGCGGTGACACTGCCTTTTTTGCCCAGGAAGTTGACGCGCACAGCTTCGAGCGCGGATTCATCCTGTGCGGCGTCAAGCGCGGCAAGGGCTGTGATTTTGAGAGAGTCGAGTTCGGAAAGCATGGAACCGGCCACTTAGCTGCGAGATGGCCCGCATGCAACCTTTGGAACAGCCCAGCCTCACCCTGCAAAGTAAACACTCAGGCACGCAGCAGCTCCGGACTGCGCAGCGTCAGTTCCGTCACCTCCGGCGGAGCACCAATACGCATGGGCACTCCCACGCAGCCAATCCCCCGGTTCACATACACCTGCAGGCCGCCCACTTCGTAGCGTCCGGCGAGATACTTTTTGCCAAACTTAGCGCGCCGGAGAGACATCGGCGTCTTGCCACGGAAGACGAGCTGGCCGCCATGCGTGTGCCCGGAAATTTGCAACGCCTTCACACCTGCTTCGGCAATGGTGTCGGCAGCGTCCGGTTCATGCATCATGAGCACCAGCGGCTGGTGTTGCTTCCAGTCCTGCAGCGTTTTTCTCACATCCGGCCTGTTCACATACATGGAGTCAAAACCACCAAGAATGAGCGTGCCCGATTCCGTGTGGATGCGGCGAATCTCATTGCGCAGCACGGGGATTTTGCGCTCCGTGAGCGCCCG
>NZ_JAQSEA010000223.1 GCF_029946185.1 Prosthecobacter sp. | reverse complement strand
AAGCGCGCCAGATGCCGCAGCTTTTCTGGATTCCAGATGCCGTACACATTCCGCACGCGCTCGCCTATGAGGTCGAATGAATAGGCACCGTAGATTTGTCCGCCAGAAATCATGAGCATGCCGGGCTTGCCATTGACGGTGGCAAAGCGGCAGGCCATGTCGGCGGGGAGGAGCCGCCGGATGCCGATGAGGAAGCGGCTCACGCGGTCAGCGTTGCGGATCGGCAGCCCTGCGGCTTTCACCTTGCCGCCGCCGTCGCTATAGACGGTGACGTCTTCCATCAGCAGATCCAGCAGTTGATCAATTTGACCGGTAGAGGTCGCATGGGCAAACTGCTCCACCACGCGCCGCGCCTGCTCGTTGGGAGGCTGGGGTGGTGTGGGGCTGGTCAGCAGGCTGGCCTTGGACCGGCGGATGATCTGCCGGCAATTCACCTCTGTTTTGCCGACGATGGTCGCAGTCTCGGCGTAGCTGTAGTCGAAGACCTCGTGCAGGAGGAACACGGCGCGCTCCACCGGGC
Source organism: Prosthecobacter sp. (assembly GCF_029946185.1). GTDB lineage: Bacteria > Verrucomicrobiota > Verrucomicrobiia > Verrucomicrobiales > Verrucomicrobiaceae > Prosthecobacter. The sequence goes on along the minus strand of NZ_JAQSEA010000223.1, from coordinate 1,990 downwards.
CGAGGGTTTCCAGCATCATCATGAAGGCCATGGTCAGCGAGTCGGTGAGATCTACGAGATGGTCCGGCAGAGTGTTCGCTGCCTCCACCAGAGGCTCCGGCAGCCACACACCGTAGTACTCCTCACGCTCGTGCCGTGCGGAGCGCAGTTGATCAATGCACAGCCGGGTGGTGGCGGCGACCAGCCACGCCTTCGCAGACTGGATCTCTACCCCCTCCTGTTTTTGCCAGCGCAGCCACACCTCCTGCATCAGGTCCTCCGCCTCAGACACGCGCCCGAGCATCCGGTAGGCGATGCCGAAAAGCGCTGGCCGGTGAGTGTTGAAAAGGTCGATCAAGTTCGTCGCGGGTAGGAGGTCATCTGGTCGTGGCTGTCCTGTCTGTCAATGGGACTGCCCTGTACGCTCAAGCATCCAGGGCAGTCAGGGCGGCAGGCTGCGCTCTTTACTTGCCGTGTTCGTCCACCGGCGTTGAAAGCGGTGCGCCCTTCGGATTTTCCACGAAGGCGATGATGATCGTCTTTTCCGTGCCGGGATTTTTGCCCACGATGTGCACACTGCCAGCGGGCTCAAAGAAGACGTCGCCCGCCTTCAGCTTCAGCAGGGGGCCGCCTTTGATCTGAAACTCAAACAGGCCCTGCTGCACGTAGCCCGTCACCATGCCCGGATGCACATGCGGAGGTGCTGCCACGCCGGGTTGCATTTCGATGCGTTTGACCACGATCTCCTTGTCCTGCAGTTCCGGATGGTCCTGCTTGAAGATCTCCGTGATCGTCACCGGCGGTTCGTCGGCATGGAGGATGGCAAGTGAAAGGGTGAACGAGGCGAGTAGGGTGGCGAGGATGCGCGATGTTTTCATGGTCTGGTTTGGTTTTGGGGGAAATGGAGGGTTTGAGTTCATGCAGCGGAAGCCGCTAGCCAGTCTGCGAAGCGGGAAGCCAAGCTGTGGATGCGCGTCTGGCACCAAGCTGTGGTCATCCACGGGAGTGCCGAAGTTTCCGACCGCCACGTCGGTGATGATCTCACGGGTGTCTCCCTGAGCGGCCAGGTATTGGCGCACCAGTTCATCCATGCGGATCTTCATGTTTGTATTCATCAGCAGTTCAGACGATCCAGGCCTGAGGTCTGTGACAAAGACGGAAACATTTTGAAAAAAATTCCGCCACTCAAGCATGTACCGCGCATGGAAATTGAACGCGGTCGGCAGCCATGTACGAAGAAAGCTGCCCAGTCGCACAGCAACGGGGCAGCTTTGGAAAATCCGCAACGGGGGCCACTGGGGCCTGCCTGACTAGACGCCCGCTCCGGTAACCTGAATTAGATGCACCTGGAAGATCAGATCGCTGTTGGCCGGGATGTCACCCATGGACTGGGGACCGTAGCCCAAATTGGCTGGGATGTAGAGCAGCCACTGGTCGCCGGGCTTCATGAGCTGCAGCGCCTCCGTCCAGCCGGGAATCACCTGGTTGACGCCAAAGGTGGCTGGGGCACCGCGCTCGTAGGAACTGTCAAACACCGTGCCATTCGTCAGCGTGCCCTTGTAGTGCACCGTGGCGGAGTCATAGAGTGAGGGGGTGCGGCCACCTGCAGGCCCGGACGCCAGCACCTTGTAGCGCAGTCCGCTTGCGGTGGAGATCATGCCGTCCGTCGAAGGGGTGGCAGTCATGGCCGGATTGGCTGCGGCTTGCGGCGCTGGCGTGGGCTTGGTGCTCTCGCAGCTCGTCATCAGGAGCAGTAGCGCGGTGGACAGGGACAAAGACAATGAAGTGCGTTTCATGGTGACTGCGATTTGGGTGGGGGTGCAGGGGCCTGCGTGGTGACGGCCCCGAGGTGCCGGAAAATGTGCGCAGTAAACGGCAGGTGCGCAACTGCGATGCGTGTTGCTGAAGAAAGCGGGAGGGGAGGGAGGCGGGAACGGTGGAATTGGGAAGTCGTTGCTCCCGCCCTTTTGAACTTTGCAGGCACTGATGAAACCGGTTTCGGAGGTTTTGA
>NZ_JAQSEA010000222.1 GCF_029946185.1 Prosthecobacter sp. | reverse complement strand
ATGCTGCACATTGGCCGGCTCAATGCCGCACATGGCTGGACCATGCAGCTCCACCTCGGCCCCGTCCGCAACAACAACAGCCGCCTCGCCCGCCAGATCGGTGCAGACGTCGGCTGCGACAGCATCGGCGACTGGCCGCAGGCAGAGACGCTCTCCCGCTTCCTCGACCGCCTCGACACCGAGAACGCCCTGCCCAAGACCGTCCTCTACAACGTCAACCCCAACGCCAATTACGTCTTCGGCACCATGGCTGGCAACTTCGCCGATGGCACCACGCCCGGCAAAGTCCAGTTCGGCTCCGCCTGGTGGTTCGTCGATCAAAAGGAAGGCATGGAATGGCAGATCAATGCCCTCAGCAATCTCGGTCTCCTCAGCCGCTTCATCGGCATGCTCACCGACAGCCGCAGCTTCATGAGCTTCCCGCGTCACGAGTACTTCCGCCGTACCCTCTGCAATCTTTTGGGCGCAGACATTGAAGCAGGCCTCATCCCCAATGACGACGCCCTCGTCGGCAGCATGGTCAAAAACATCTGCTATCCCAATGCGAAGGCGTATCTGGGATTGAAGGTGTCGTAGTCCCGCAGAACAGATTCAGGGCCTGTATCGAGGGCGTGTTGGTTCACGCCCCTCGATGATCTCCCGCTTCAACGACTGGGAATATTTCCAGTGTTGAAGCGAGTCGAAGGCCACGAACTGATGGATGCAGATGATCATCCCGAACATGAACTGGTAGCTCTTCTTGGAGCACTTATGTCGCAGCCGCCCCTGCGCCACCCAGGCCCCCGGCCAGCCGCCGGCAAGTTCCAGCAGATGGAGATGCGCCTCGGAAATGCGCCAGGCATTCTTACGTGCTCTGCTCTTGTCGCCGGCATACGTGGCATAGGTGATCAGTGACAAGATGCACACATAGGTCGCCAGGATCCAGAGCTCCCAGCCCGCCTGCTGCCAGGCGTAGGCAGGCGGCACGAGCAATGCAGCAAGGAAGCATAGCCCCAGCAGACTTAGATCGGAGACTTCACGCACCTGCACGGCATTTTGGGCGCACGGACGGAGCTGCGCATCCAGTCCCCAGTTAAAGCGTACCTCCTCCCCCACCTTCGGCAGTTGATGCAGCCTGGAAAAATCCCGACGATGCAAAAACAACCGTTTGTCACCGAATTGCAGCCAGCCAAAGCCCTTGTCGGCATGCCATTCGATGACTCGGGCAGTGTATTCAGGCTTGCGCAATGGGGCGGAAATCATTGGGAGATGGCGGCTATCAGACCCTGCATTCACCAAAGGGCAAGCCTCTCCATTTGCAGACCGCCTACTCCTTCCACTTTATCAGCAGCAATGTCAGCACCGCGCCGCTGGTCCACAGCAGCCAGCTTTCAGTGACAAGATACGAGCAGCCAATCATCGCGGCACCCAGGCACATTTTGACGACCGAACCCACGGATTTGCCATAGAGCAAGGCCGCAAGACCGATGGCTCCGAAGATCAGGGAGCCGAAAAAATCCGAGGCAGAAGGCATATGAAACAAAAATGGCACCGTTTCCCGGCAGTGCGAGGCTTTCCACCAGGACCGCGCTGTGCAACGACTTCAAACCTTTGTTCACTATCCATTGCAGCCCCCCCTCGTCGATTCTACCCTTTTGACTCTGCTATCTCAAGGGCCGATCATGCAGGCGCCCCCCACGACAGCGCCCGCTAGATTTTCGTCCCCCAAAAACTTTCCCACGAGCACTCATTCATGAAAAAACGCATCCTTATCACTGGCGGGGCCGGGTTCCTCGGGTCTCACCTCTGCGAACGCCTGCTGGAACAGGAACACGAAATCATCTGCGCGGACAATCTCTTCACCGGGCGCAAGCAGAACATCGCCCACCTCATGGACAATCCGAACTTCGAGTTCATGCGCCATGACATCACGCAGCCCATCAACGTGGAGGTGGATCAGATCTACAATCTCGCCTGCCCCGCCTCCCCTCCCCATTATCAATACAACGCCATCAAGACCATCAAGACCTCGGTCATGGGCGCCATCAATGTCCTCGGACTGGCACGCCGCCTCCAGGCCCGGGTCTTCCAGGCCTCCACCTCTGAAATCTACGGTGATCCCGAAGTCCACCCCCAGCCGGAAAGCTACTGGGGCCACGTCAACACCATCGGGCCACGCTCCTGCTATGACGAGGGCAAGCGTGTCGCTGAAACTCTCTTCTTTGACTACCACCGCCAGAACGGCGTGGACATCCGCGTCGTCCGCATCTTCAACACCTATGGCCCCCGCATGCTGCCGGATGACGGCCGAGTCGTTTCCAATTTCATCGTCCAAGCCCTTAAAGGCAATGACATCACCATCTACGGCGACGGCCAGCAGACGCGCAGTTTCTGCTATGTCGATGATTTGATCAGCGGCTTCGTCAAGTTCATGGACACCGACGACTTCACCGGCCCCGTCAATCTCGGCAATCCGGGCGAATTCACCATGCTGGCCCTCGCCGAGCAGGTGCTCCAAAAAGTCGGCGGCAAATCCAAGATCGT
>NZ_JAQSEA010000221.1 GCF_029946185.1 Prosthecobacter sp. | reverse complement strand
TTCCATACCGGATCGGCGCAGCACTTCTTCTGTTCTCGCTGCGGCATCTACACCCATCACCAGCGGCGCTCGAACCAGAATCTCTACGCCGTCAACGTGGCTTGCCTCGATGGCGTAAGCCCGTTCGATTTTGCCGAGGTGCCGGTGATGGACGGCATCAATCACACCAACGACACTGGCAAGCCGACGCGTCAGGCCGGCACGCTCCGCTTCATCCCGGCGGACTGAAGGCCGTCCTAAAGGTTTGCGCCTTTAGTGCCCGCTCAGCACCAGCGTCTTGACCGGCAACAGCAGGGCCTGAATCCGCAGCAGCATTGCATGCACAATGCCGACGGCATCGACCGCATGAAGCCAGATACGTTGACCCGTGCCTGTCTCCTTGGCTGAGATCACATCGTGGTTGCTGGTGTAGGCGTTGGCGATGCAACTGCTGCCCGGCGTCACGCCTTCGAGGCCGCCTTTATAGATAGGCTCCATCAAAACGAGGATTGAGCCGGGCCTCACGGTTTGCTGGGCTTCGATAAGCTGTTCGCCGCCGCGGAACTGGCCAGCGGCAATGTAATCCTGCACGCTCGTAATCACCATCGGAATCACGGTCCAGGGCTTTGAAATGCAGGTGGCCTCGGCCACCATGCCAACTTTCATCACCTGCGCTTCAATCTGTCCAAATCCTGCTGCCAGCGCCTGCCGCCCCGCGCCTTCCGGAATGAGGATTCCGGCGGAGCGGATCATCGGATTGACCACATCGCCCGGCCGCAGGAAGAACTGTTCGACGCGCCCGTTCACGCCCGCGCGAATGCTGGTCTTGTCCAGGTCCACCTGCGCTTCCGCCATTGCGGCTTCCGCGCTGGCTTTCTCCGCGGGAAGAAGTGAATTGACGCGGATCAGGGCCGATTGTTTTGTCGCGTTGACGGCATCGACGGTGGCCTGACGGCCAGCCAGAACCACTTCGAGCTTTTCGATGTCACGCTGCGGAACGATGCCGGGGCTGCGCTTCTGCAATTCGCGTTTGACATCGAGTTCGTCGGAGGCCTGCTGCAGCGAACTCTTTGCCTCCTGAATCTGGGCATCTGCCTTTACCACATCCGACTGTGCCGCGATCATCGCGGCGTCGACTTCGGCGGTCTTGCTTCTGGCTGTTTTCAGCGCGGCTTCCTGCTTCGTGCTGTCGAGTCTGAAGATGACGTCGCCCTTTTTCACAGGGGCGCTGAAATCGACATGGACTTCGGCAACCCGGCCGGTTGTTTCCGGCACCAGCGGCACCGTCCGGTAATACAGTGTCGCGCTCGTGGTCGAGGGATGGAAATAGAAGATCACTGTGATAAGGGCAACGGTCAGCATCACGCAGGCCGTGATACCCCACCGCAACTCATACCAGACCGAGAAGAGCGTGATCTCCTTGCCAATGCGCTTTCCCTGCACATAGCGGCGATACAGGTAGTCGGGAAACACGGTCAGCAGCGAGCAGAGGATCAGCTCAAGCATGGCGCTGGTCCCCGTTCTTGTTGACCGGGGGTGTTTCAGCCGGCGGTTCGGATGGATCAGCATCCGGCTTGACGCCCGCCATTTTCTGCACGGAGCCTGCGATGCTGCGCAGCGGAGTGCTGAAGTCGGGCAGATCGACCAGAGCAAGAAGCAGGGCGATCACCCAGAACAGATGGTTATGCGTGAACAGCGCCAGCAGACAGAGGACAGCGACAATTTCGAATTGCAGCTTCTGCGATTTGTGCGCCATGCGCTCCGGCAGCGAATGAATCTTGAGATAGATGTTGCCGACGAACAGAATCGCCGCGAGAAGGATGATACCCACCACGACCATCAGGATGTCGGTGTCGCCGGGCGCGGTGATAAATCCCGGAAGATGATGGGGTGCGGCCGGGTGGAGCGAGTCGCTCAAGACAGCCTCCGTGCGTGAACAAGCCTGTCAGCAAACACGTTCTGAAAACGCGCCGGTCATCGGGCTGGACCCGAGGGTTCCATCCTTGCATAGGAACCGAACTTGGCAAGAGCGAAGATGTGCTGCGAAGCGGAAGGTGGCTTCTGGATGCGATATGCGGCTGGTGGCCCATTCATGAACGACCCGGTCTTGCATCCAGTGAGATGGGCGGCGGAAAACGCGCGCTGTCGCTCAGACCTTGCCGTGGGCCAGGTGCCCGATTGCCGTCACCACCGCGCCCTTTGCGTCGCAGGTCGCCGCTGTTCCGCCATTTGCAAAATCGGGTGCGTTTAGTGGTGCGTGTCGCCCGTGCCGGCGATGTTCAGAGTCTCGATCACATGACGCAGCTTCTCTGGATTGCGGGTGATGTAGATCTCCGTGATCTTGCCATCCTCGATCGCGAAAGCGGTGGTCTGGAAAACGTCGTCGCGCTCATAGCTGACATAGCCGGGCAGGCCGTTGACGCGCATGGGGCGGAAGAAGTCGCGTGATGGGCGGTTTGCAAGTTTGCGGAAGAGTCCCCGATACGCCCGCAACACGCGCTCGAGTCCCAGGATCGGATTGATGAAGGCATGAACCTTTCCGCCACCGTCG